>DAHWBL010000281.1 GCA_027323595.1 Acetobacteraceae bacterium
CGGGCGATCATGTCGATCTGGCTTTCCGACGCCCAGCTCGCCTGGGTGCCGCCGAAGCCTCGGAACGGGCCTGCGGGCGGCGTGTTGGTCATCACGCAGCGACAGAGGGAATCGATGAATTCGTAGCGGTACGGCCCTGGAATGCGATAGCCGGCCTTCTCGGCGACGAGCGGGGATGCGTCGGTATAGGCGCCCGCATCGAGCAGAATTTCGCTCTGCCGCGCGACCAGCCGGCCATCGTTCATGACCCCGGTGCGCAGCCGCAGGATCGCCGCGTGCTGGGTGTTGGTGAAGAAACCTTCTTCCAGCGACAGGCAGTAGCGCACCGGCCGGCCGCCGGCGAGGCGCGAGAGCAATACCGCGGCGGGCTCGACGTGGCAGTTGTTTTTCGCGCCAAACCCGCCACCCATCGCGGGCACCCGCACCGAGATGCTGGTTTCGGGCATGCGGAAGATGCGCGCGAGCTCGGCGCGCACGCCGAACGGATTTTGCACCGAACTCCAGACCTCGATGCGGCCGGGGCTGGCGGTGGCGACGCAGACGAACGGCTCCAGATGCATGTGTTGCATGCGCGAGAAGCGAAACTCGTCGGTGAACACATGATCGCAACGATCAAACGCGGTGGCGTCGCCGGTGCGATAGGCGAAATCGTAGCAGACATTGCGCGCGGGCCACAGCACGCCACTGGCACCGTCACCATAAAGCGGCATGTTGCCTGCTGGCGGGTCGTCAAAGAGCGCGATGGCGTCAGGGGCGAGCGCCTGTTCGATGCTGGCGAGCACCGGCAGCGGCGCGTACTCGACGCGGATCAGCGCGAGTGCGGCCACCGCCTCGGCCTCGCTGTCGGCGGCGACCAGCGCGACGGTGTCACCGACATGGCGCACGCGGCCATCGGCGACGATCGGCTGGTCCTTGATGAAATAGCCAAAGCGCGCGTGCAGGCCGGCGGGGATGTCGTCGGCGGTGAGCACCGCGCGCACGCCCGGTGCGGTGCGCGCGCGGCTTGCATCGATGGAGCGGATGATGGCGTGCGCGTGCGGGCTGCGCAGGGCCTTTGCGTGCAGCATGCCGGGCAGGGCGATGTCGTTGGTGTAGAGCGCGCGGCCGGTTGGCTTGTCGGTGGCATCCGTGCGGCGCAGATCGGCGCCGACCACCCGCAGGGGCGCGTTGGTGTCAGGCGGCATCGCGGGCCTCGCGCAGCCGCGCGGCGGCATCGAGCACCGCCTCGATGATCATGCCGTAGCCGGTGCAGCGGCAGATGTTGGAGGACATCCAGGCGACCACGGTTTCGCGCGATGGGTCCGGATCATGCGCGAGCAGCGCGGTGGCGAGCATGATCATGCCGCCGGTGCAATATCCGCACTGAAAGGCGGCGTGATCGGCGAAGGCCGCGACGACCGGGCTTGGCGGGTCGGCGTCGGCGAGGCCTTCGACGGTGCGCACGTCCCGGCCATCGACGCGGTAGGCGAACAACGAACAGGCCGCGCCGGGCGCACCGTCGATCAGCACGGTGCAACTGCCGCACACGCCGCGCGCGCAGGCGAGGCGCACGCCGCGCAAGCCGAAATGCTCACGCAGCATGTCGATCAGCGGTGTGCCGGCCGGGCCGTTGAATTCGGCGGGTGCGCCGTTGAGGGTGAAGCGGATCGGGGCGGTCATCGGGAGCGGTCCAGATCGGCGATGGCGCGCGCGAGCAACACGCCGCCGGCGCGGCGCAAATACCATGCACTGCTGACCGGATCGGCGAAGTCGGTGGGCAGGGCAGCGATGTTGGCGTCAGGTAGCAGCACGGGGGGAAGATATTCGGTGGCGATGGCGGCGCGGTCGCCGGCGGCGTCGCGACAGACGGCGAGGGTGACGACCGGGCGCAATTCGCGGCGATAGGCGAAGGCGAGGCCAGGCCGGCGGGCGATGGCAATGTGGTGCAGCAGCGCCGGTGTGGGCTGGGCGGGGTTCCACAGATCGGCCGGCGCACGCTCGATGAAGCCGCCATCGGGGGCGAGGAAACGCAGCCGCGCGTCCAGAGCGGTGAGCAGCAGGGACATCTCATAGCGCGTGC
This sequence comes from Acetobacteraceae bacterium, assembly GCA_027323595.1. Classification (GTDB taxonomy): domain Bacteria; phylum Pseudomonadota; class Alphaproteobacteria; order Acetobacterales; family Acetobacteraceae; genus CAIVDX01. The sequence continues at coordinate 2,060 of DAHWBL010000281.1, forward strand.
AGAGCGCCATCAGATTGCCGCCGATGGTGGCCCAGTGGCGAACCCGCACGTTGGCGATGCTGCGCCATGCATCGGCGAAGCCGGGCAGCAGCCGACACAGCGCCGGATCGTTGGCGCCGGCGGCGTGGGTCAGAGCGGCACCGAGGCGGATTTCGGCGGTGTCGATGTCGATCCGGGCCAGTTCGTCGACGCGATCGAGGCCGACCAGCGTGCTCGGGCGCAGGCCGGTGAGATATTCCGCGGCCAGATGGGTGCCGCCGGCGACCAGAACCGGCGCGCGCGCGCCGGCAAGCGCGGCGAGCAGGCTGGTGCGGTCGGTCGGGCGGATGACGGACGCGGGCGGCACGCCTCGCGCGGAGGCGGCGATCAGCCCCGCGCCGGGGACGAACTGCATGAAGGCGATGTCCTTTGTGCCGGAATGTTACGACGCATGACGCTATCGGAGCGCGTGCCATGGTGGCAAGGCGGCGTTTGGTCGGCTCTGTCGGGATGGGGGCGAGCGCTGGAGGTCCGGGCCGGAATCGAACCGGCATTCGCGGATTTGCAGTCCGCTGCATCACCACTCTGCCACCGGACCGGCGCGCGGCCCGGCCTTATCGTCCGCGCCGGCGGGCCGGTCAAGCAAGCCGGCCTTGGTCCGCCGGGCGGGATGGAGTTGGCGGCGGGCGCGCGGGTGCTATAAGCGGCGCTCATTGTGTGATGCAGCATGCGCCGATGCTGGCGTGAGCAACTGACGGTGACCGCATGACCGAGCCTTCCGATGATTTCGCGACCGCCCGCCAGGTGATGGTGGATGGCCAATTGCGGCCGAACCGGGTGACCGACCCGCGGCTGGTCGCGGTGCTGCGGGCGCTGCCGCGCGAGCTGTTTCTGCCGCCGGGGCGGCGGCACCTGGCCTATAGTGATGAGGACGTGGCACTGGACGGGCTGGCGAGCGAGCCGGACCGGGTGATGGTGGCGCCGCTGGTGGTCGCGCGGCTGCTGCAAGCAGCGGCCGCACATCCCGGTGAGCGAGCTTTGGTGATCGGCGCTGGCACCGGATATGGCGCCGCGGTGCTGGCGACGATGGGCCTGGTGGTGACCGCGGTCGAGTCTGATCCCGCGTTGGTGGCCTTCGCGCAGGCGGCGATCGCCTCGGTTGGGCAGTCGGTGCGGTTGGTTCGCGGGCCGCTGGCGGAAGGCTGGGAGTCCGGCGCGCCCTATGATCTGGTGATCATCGAGGGCGCGGTGGCGGCGATTCCGCCGGCGCTTGGCGGGCAGTTGGCGGCGGCGACGCCGGGCGGTGGCCGAGGACGGCTGCTCGCGGTGGTCGGTGCCGGGGCGGAGGTGCCGCGGGCGATGATCGCCGAGGTGTCGGCGGCCGGCCTGCGCGCGAAGCCGCTGTTCGATTGCCCGACCCGCCATCTGGCGGCGCTGGCGCCCGAGCCGGGCTTTGTTTTCTGAGGATTTTGTTAAGGCGGGCTTGCTTCAATGATGCCGGGTCTGGTCGGTCGGGCGTGTTGATGCTTGGCGGCGGCACAGCCGGTGTGCCACGTTGCCGCGCTGCCATCTGATCGTTCGTCACGGTCGGGGCCGGGCGCGCTGCCCGGGCCGTCCCGCCAGAAAGGTGCCGTTGCCCATGCTGCCTCGAACCAATTCTCCCTCGCCGCTCAGCCTGCGCGCCATGCTGGCGCGCGCCGCGCTGCCTGTTCTGGTACTGCCGGTGCTGCTGTGGGCGGGCGCCGGCATGGCCTGGGGGCAGACCGCTCCCGCCCCGGCCAAGCCGGCGGCGACCGCGGCGAAAGCCACCACCAAGCCTGATGCGGCGAAATCCGGTGCCGCCAGGCCCGATGCCGCCAAGGCGCGCGAGCCGTTCAAGGGCAATCTGGCCAGCCAACTGCCCACGACGCTGCAGGATGCGCTCGCGGTCGCTTATTCCACCAACCCGACTCTGCTCGCCGAGCGCGCCAAGCTGCGGGCCACCGACGAAACCGTGCCGCAGGCGCTGGCCGGGTGGCGGCCGAGCGTGAGCGTCAATATCTCGCCGGGCTATCAGAGCGGCGTGACCTCGACGGTGGGCAATAACCGGGGGCAAGCCTTTGGCATCGACGTCCCCTATGGGCGCGACACGCTGGTCGATTCGGCGCTGATCACCCAGCCGATCTACACCGGCGGGCGCACCGTGGCCTCCACCAACCGCGCCGAGAGCCAGGTGCAGGGCGAGCGCGCGCGGCTGATCGCCACCGAGCAGCAGGTGTTCGCCAACGTGATCACCGCCTATGTGAACGTGATCCAGAATCAGCAGTTGGTGGCACTGAATAATTCCAACGTGCAGGTGCTGGATCGGCAGTTGCAGGCGACCAACGACCGTTTCCGGGTGGGCGAGATCACCCAGACCGACGTCGCGCAGGCCGAAGCGGCACTGGCCGGGGCGCAGGCGGTGTTGCAGACGGCGATGGGCACGCTGCAATCCGCGCGGGCGACGTTTCGCCAATATGTGGGCGAGCTGCCCGGCGACCTGATGCCGCCGCAGCCGGTGAAACTGCCGGCGGGCAGCCAGCAGGCGCTGGTGGAGCTGGCGGCGAGCAACAACCCCAACGTGGTCGCCGCGCAGTTCGACGATGCCGCCGGCAAGGACGCGGTGGATGTGGCGTTCTCGCAACTGATGCCGCAGGTGTCGGTGCAGGGCGGCTACCAGAAACAGTACAACACCTTCGAATCGAACTTCTCCTATGGTGGTCCGCAGGTGGCGGTGGTGCTGTCCATGCCGCTGTATCAGGGCGGTTCGGAATATGCCGCGGTGCGCGCCGCCAAGCAGAGCGAGCAGCAACTGCGCAAGAGCGTCGATGATCAGCGCCGCCAGGCGATGCAGCTCGCGGCCCAGGCCTGGGAGACCTACATCGCCGCGAAAGCGACGATCGAGAGCACGCGCTCGCAGATCCACGCCAACGAGATCGCGCTGGACGGGGTTCAGCGCGAGGCGCTGCTGGGCACCCGCACCACGCTCGATGTGCTCAATGCCGAGCAGTTGCTGCTCAATTCGCGCAGCACGCTGATCCAGAACCTCGCCTCGCTGATCACCGCGTCCTATTCCGCGGTGGCGGCGATCGGGCGGCTGACCGCGCATGATCTGGCGCTGCCGGTCGCGGCCTATGACGAGACCGCCTATTACAACGCGGTGCGCAACAAATGGTTCGGCACCGGTGACCACGCCACCGACCAGCCCGGACGCTGAGACGATGGCGGAGCCTCCTGTCGGGGACAAGCCTGATGCCCCCGCCGGCGGGGATCCGTCGATGGAGGACATTCTTGCCTCGATCCGTCGTATCCTGAACGAGGAGGCGCCGGACGGGGCGGCGAGCGACGCGTCGGCCCATCCGGACGCGCACGCGATGGACGACCCGGAGGAGGCGCCGCTGGTGCTGGATCGTTCGATGCTGACGGTGCCGTCGTCCGCGGTGACACCGCCACCGCCCGAGAAGCTGCCGGAGGGACCGCCCGAGATGTCCGTCGAAATGTCGCAGCCTGAGGTGGCGCCGGATGCGGCGCCCGCACCGCCGGCCGAACCGGCGTCCAACCGTCTGCTGGCGCAGGAGACCGAGGTGGCGGCGGGTGGCGCGATGGCCGCGCTGGCCGCACGGCTGCTCGCCAACCGTGACAGCGCCACCCATCGCGGCGGGCCGACCATTGAGGAGCTGGTGCGCGAGGAGGTTCGGCCGCTGTTGAAAGCGTGGCTGGACCAGAATCTGACGCCGATGGTGGAGCGGCTGGTGCGCGCCGAGATCGAGCGGCTGGGCAATCGCCTGGGCGACTGATGCGCGCATGACGCGCCCGCGCACAGCATCGGTTGCCGCCCGGCGGGCCTGCGCATAGAACGGCATCATGCTGAACAAGAATTTTGTGCCTGCCGAGCGCGAGGCCGCGATCTATCACGCCTGGGAGCAGTCTGGCGCGTTCGCCGCGCGGCCGGAGTCTGCCGCATCGCCGTTCACCATCATGATCCCGCCGCCCAACGTCACCGGCAGCCTGCATGTGGGTCACGCGCTGACCTTCACCTTGCAGGACGCGCTGATCCGCTGGCGGCGGATGCAGGGGCGCGACGCGCTGTGGCAGCCGGGCACCGACCATGCCGGCATCGCCACCCAGATGGTGGTGGAGCGGCTGCTGGCCACCGAAGGCAAAAGCCGCCAGGAACTGGGGCGCGAGGGGTTTCTCGATCGGGTCTGGCAATGGAAGGCGGAATCGGGCGGCAGCATCGTCGGGCAGTTGCGCCGGCTCGGTGCCGGGCCGGACTGGGCGCGCGAGCGCTTCACCATGGACGAAGGGCTGTCGCGGGCGGTGCGCGAGGTGTTCGTCACGCTCCATCGCGAGGGGCTGATCTATCGCGACCGGCGGCTGGTGAACTGGGACCCGGAGTTTCAGTCCGCGATCTCCGACCTCGAGGTGGAGAGCCAGGAGGTCAAGGGACATCTGTGGTACATCGCCTATCCGGTGGCCGATGATGAAGATGGGCGGGCGATCGTGGTGGCGACGACGCGGCCCGAAACCATGCTGGGCGACGCCGCGGTGGCGGTGCATCCGCACGATGCGCGCTTCGCCGATCTGATCGGTCGCGAGGTGATCCTGCCGATCACCGGCCGGCGGGTGCCGATCATCGCCGATGAGTATTCCGATCCCGAAAAGGGCAGCGGCGCGGTGAAGATCACCCCGGCGCATGATTTCAACGATTTCGCGGTGGGGCAGCGCCACGACCTGCCGATGCCCTCGGTGCTCGACCGGCAGGCGCGGGTGAGCCTGGCCGAGATCACGCCGGTCGCGGTGCCGGGGCTCGCCGAGCCGGAGTTTCTCGCCGGGCTCGATGGCATGGACCGGGTGGCGGCGCGGGCGGCGATCGTCGCCGAGTTGGAGCGGCTGGGGCGGCTGGAGAAGATCGAGCCGCACACCCACATGGTGCCGCATGGCGACCGTTCCGGCGCGGTGATCGAGCCGCTGCTGACCACGCAATGGTTCTGCAACGCCGAGGTGCTGGCCAAGCCGGCGCTGGAGGCGGTGGAGCAGGGGCGCACCCGCTTCGTGCCCAGGCAGTGGGAGAACACGTATTTCTCCTGGCTGCGCGACATCCAGCCCTGGTGCATCAGCCGGCAGCTCTGGTGGGGGCATCGGATTCCGGCCTGGTATGCGCCCGATGGCAGCGTGTTCGTCGCCAGGGATGCCGAGGAAGCCGCGGCGCTGGCGCGGGCGCAGTTCGGCGCGGATGTGGACCTGGTTCAGGACGAGGATGTGCTCGACACCTGGTTCAGCTCGGCACTGTGGCCGTTCTCCACGCTGGGCTGGCCGGACGATCAGAGCCTGGTCGCGCGCTATTACCCGACCGACGTGGTGGTCACCGGCTTTGACATCATCTTTTTCTGGGTTGCCCGGATGATGATGATGGGGCTGCATTTCCAGAAGGACGTGCCGTTTCGCACGGTGGTGATCCATGGGCTGGTGCGCGACGAGCGCGGCCAGAAAATGTCCAAATCCAAGGGCAACGTCATCGATCCGCTGCAACTGATCGATGCGTATGGCGCGGATGCGCTGCGCTTTGCCATCTGCTCGCTGACCGGTCCGGGTCGCGATGTGAAGCTCGGTGCGCAGCGGGTGGAATCCTATCGCGGGTTCGGCACCAAGCTGTGGAACGCGGCGCGGTTCTGCGAAATGAACGCCGTGGCGCCGGTGGCGGGGTTCGATCCCGCCGGGGCGCGGCTGGCGCTGTGTCGCTGGCTGCTCGATGCCGCAAATCAGGCGATCACCGAGGCGAGCGAGGCGCTGGAGGCGTATCGGTTCAACGACTATGCGGCGGTCTGTTACCGCTTCACCTGGGGCGTGTTCTGTGACTGGTTCGTGGAATTCGCAAAGCCCGTGCTGCAAGGTTCGGATCCGGCCGCGGCGGCGGAGCTGCGCGCGACGGCGGCGCACGTGCTTGGCATCATCTTGCGCCTGCTGCATCCGGCGATGCCGTTCATCACCGAGGCGCTGTGGGCGGATCTGGGGTTCGGCCCTGAAGGCAGCCTGATCGCCGCGTCCTGGCCGGTACCTGGCCCGGTGCATGCGCCGGCGGAGGCACGCGCCGAGCTCGATTGGGTGGTGCGGCTGATCACCGAGGTGCGCACGGTGCGCGCGGAGATGAACGTGCCGCCGGCGATGCTGGCGCCGGTGCTGCTGCGCGAGGCGAACGCGGCGACGCTGGAGCGCGGGCAGCGCTGGATCGAGCCGATCAAGCGGCTGGCGCGGGCGGAGTCGCTGGCGCCGCTGTCGGGGGATGCGCCGGCGGGTGCGGCGCAGGCGGTGCTGGATGAGGCGACGCTGGTGATCCCGCTCGCCGGGCTGATCGACCTCGCCGCCGAGCGCGCGCGGCTGGGCAAGGAGCGTGACCGTGCCGCCGCCGAGGCCGCCAAGTTCTCGCAAAAGCTCGCCAACGCGGATTTCGTTGCCCGCGCGCCGGCGGCGGTCGTGGAGGAGAATCGCGAGCGGGTGCAGGCGGCCGAGGCGGATGTCGCGCGGCTGTCCGCGGCGCTGGCGCGGATCGGGTGAGGCCGCTCAGGCGCTTTTGAGGGTGCCGCGATCCTGTTCGTCCCATCCGGTGGCCAACGTCGCCAGGCGGTCCAGGACCGTCGAAAGCTCATGGCCGCGCGCGGTCAGTGAATAGGTGACGGCGGGCGGGATGGTCGGGCGGTGGTCGCGATGCACCAAGCCGGCGGCTTCCAGATGGCGCAGCCGTTCGGTGAGCATTTTCGAGGATATGCCGGGGATCAGCGCGCGCAGGGCGTTGAATCGCCGCGGTCCCTGCTGTTCGAGCAGCCAGAGGATGTAGGTGGTCCAGGGGCCCATCAGGGTGCGCAGCAGCGCGTCCATCGGGCAGGTGGCTTCGGCGTGCTGGGTCATTTTTCTAGGTTACCAAAAGGTGCCTACTTTCCAAAAGTAACTTAAACGCCTACCTGCCCCGCGTGCCTCGGTGACGATCCTGTCGCGGGGCGACGCACAGGAGCAGATCGTGGCGAAAATCGGTATCGTGTTTTTCAGCGGCTACGGCCACACATTGAAGCAGGCCGAAGCGGTGCAGGCTGGCGCGGCCGGGGTGGCCGGAGCGCAGGTCAGCATGTTCCGCATCGACCAGAACGGCGACCTGCCCGAAGGCGGTTTCGAGGCGCTGGCCGGGATGGACGCGATCATCTACGGCTCGCCGACCTACATGGGCGGCCCGGCCTGGCAGTTCAAGAAATTCGCTGACGCCAGCAGCAAGCCCTGGTTCGCGCAGCATTGGAAGGACAAGCTGGCCGCCGGCTTCACCAATTCCGCCTCGGTCAATGGCGACAAGGGCAGCACGATCAATTATTTCTTCACCCTGTCGCAGCAGCACAGCCAGATCTGGATTGGCACCGGTCTGCTGCCGTCCAACACCAAGGCGCATGGCCCCGACGACGTGAACTGGACCGCGGGCTCGGCCGGCGCGCTGGCGATTTCGCCGTCCGACGCCTCGCCCGAGGAGGCCCCGCGCGGCGGCGACCTGCAGACCGCGCGG
>DAHWBL010000296.1 GCA_027323595.1 Acetobacteraceae bacterium
CAGGTTGCGCCACGGCGCGTGCCGCTTCACCGCGTAGCGCGTGTAGACCACGTCCCAATTCCCCTCGCGGGCGTGGTCGAACAGATGCAGCACCTCCTCGGGGGGGTTTTGCAGATCGTCGTCCATGGTGATGACAAAGCGCCCGCGGGCGGCGCGCAGGCCGGTCATCACCGCGTTATGCTCGCCGAAATTACGGGCATGCTCGATATAGACGACCGGCACGCTGGCGGTGGCGAGTGCGGCACGGCAGGCGGCGTCGGAGGCGTCGGGGCTGCCGTCATTGACCAGCACGATCTCCAGCCCGCCGCCGGACAGCTCAACGCCGGCGCGCAGATCGCACAGGGCCGCGACCAGCGCGCCCACGGTGGCGCCGCCGCGATAGACCGGAACGACGATCGAGAGCCCGATCTGCTCGGGCGAGGGCGGCGGGGTGGCATCCATGGCGTGTATCTAGTCCCTTGGCGCGGAAAGATTAAGGCGGCGGTTCGGCGCGGGTGGCGATGGCGAGCACCGAGCTGCCGGCGGGCATCGGCGGCAGCGCGCCTTCCAGCCTGGTGATGGCGAACAGGATGGCATCCAGCCATGGCGGCAATGCGGCGACATCGGAGGCGGCGGTGTCGGGGCGGATTTTGCGGCGCAGCGCCAGCAGCGGCAGCAGCAGCCCGTTCCAGTAGCGAACGCCGACCACCGCGAACCCGGCCTGTCGCAGCCAGCCGCGCAGCTCACCCGCGCTCACCCGCCGGGCGTTGCCCACACGGCGGTCATGCGCGGAATACAGCCACATGAAGGCCGGCATGTTGACCACCAGCCGGCCGCCGGGGCGCAGCACCCGCGCCACCTCGGCGAGTGCCGCCGGCGGGTCCACCGCCTCGTGGCAGAGCACATCGGCGAGCACCACGGCGTCGAAGCTGCCGGCGGCGAACGGCAGCGCGCCGACGCCGCCGCGCGCCACCGCCACCCCGGCCTTGCCCGCCGCGCGCGCCGCCGCCCAGCCGTCCCATTCGCAGCCGATCAGCATCAGGTCGGGGCGGCGGGCGCGCAGCAACGCCAGCAGCCCGCCGGTGCCACAGCCCGCGTCGAGCACCCTGCCCCGCACCGGTGCCAGTGCCGCGAGCAGCCGGGCATGCAGGGCGCGGTACCACCACATGCCGGATTCGGCCTGGTCCATCAGGCGATATTCGTCGGCTTCCATGGCGGGGGTTTGTCGCGTTCACGCCGGGCGGGCAAGGGCCTAGCGTGCTTGCACGCCCACGGCGGGACGCGCACAACGCCGTGATGCCGCCGTCATATCTGCGCGAACCGCCGCCGCCGCGCCACCGCAGCCTGCCGGTGCTGCCCGGCATCGCGCGCATGGTGGCCGACAATCCCGGCCCGATGACCTATCACGGCACCAATTGCTGGCTGCTGGAAGGCCCCGCCGGGCGCGTGGTGATCGACCCCGGCCCCGACGATCCGGCGCAGACCGCGGCGATCCTGGCCGGCGGGCCGGTGGCGATGATCCTGCTGACGCACGCGCATGCCGACCATGCGGACGGCGCGCCGGCGCTGGCGCGTGCCACCGCCGCACCCGTGGTCGCGCACCTGGGCAGCCGGCTGGCGGTGGACCGGCGCATCGGCGACGGCGAGGTGGTCGGCGGGCTGCGCGCGCTGCACACGCCCGGCCATGCCAGCGACCATCTGTGCTTTGTGCACCCGTCCGGCGCGCTGTTCAGCGGCGACCAGGTGATGGGCTGGTCGAGCAGCGTCGTCGGCCCCCCCGATGGCGACATGGCCGCCTATCTGGCCAGCCTCGACCGGCTGGCCGCCGGCGCGCACGGGCCGTATCTGCCTGGACACGGCCCGGTGATCGACGACCCCGCGCCCTACCTGGCCGCCCTGCGGGCGCACCGGCTGGCGCGCGAGGCGGCGATCCTGGAGGCGCTCGCGCAGGGTCCGACCGAGCCCGGCGCGCTGCTCGCGCGGCTATATCCGGGGCTCGCCGAAAATCTGCGCGGACCCGCGGCGCGCACGCTGGCCGCGCACCTGTCCAAGCTCGCCGACGAGGGCCATATCCGGCTGGCGGGCACCGCCTGGAGCCGCGCGCGGCCTTGACGGGATCGGGGCGATGGCCCACATCACGCCAATCAGGACAATCTGGGTCCTGATACTGTTTTCCGGGGTGTGATGCTGCGTCTGTCCAGACTGACCGATTACGCCGTGGTGGTGCTGGTGCGCCTCGCCGAGGATGACGCGGTGCAGACCGCGACCGCGCTCGCCGCCACCACCACCGTCCCTGAACCCACCGTCGCCAAGGTGCTGAAGCTGCTCGCCGTCGCCGGGCTGGTGACATCGCGGCGCGGCGCGCATGGCGGCTACGTGCTGGCCCGCCCGCTGGGCGAGATCGCCATCGCCGAGGTGATCAGCGCCATCGATGGGCCGATCGCGCTCACCGCCTGCGTTGAGGGGTCGGGGCAGGAATGCGGCTCGGGGCGGTTCTGCCCGGTGCGCGGGCGGTGGGACCGGGTGAACGACGCGATCCATGCCGCCCTCGCCGCGATCACGCTGGACCAGATGCACGAGCCGGTGTTTTTCGCCCCCCCGCTCGCCGCCACCGCCGCCGCCGCCGCCGCCGCTGAATAGGACCCGACATGGCCGCCGTCACCGAAACCCTCGATACCGTCCGCGATCTCACCCAGTCCGGCTATAAATGGGGGTTCGAGACCGACATCGAGATGGACCTCGCCCCGCTCGGGCTGAACGAGGACATCATCCGGCTGATCTCGGCGCGCAAGGGCGAGCCGGACTGGCTGCTGGAGTGGCGGCTGAAGGCCTACGCGGCGTGGCTGAAGATGGAGGAGCCGGCCTGGGCGAAGCTCAGCCATCCGCCGATCGACTATCAGGCGCTGCATTACTACGCGGCGCCGAAAAAGAAGCCGGGGCCCAAAAGCCTCGACGAGGTCGATCCGGAATTGCTGCGCACCTACGAAAAGCTCGGCATTCCGCTGAAGGAACGCGCGATCCTCGCCGGCGTGGAACCCGATCCGGACCGCCCGCCGATGGCGGTGGACGCGGTGTTCGATTCCGTGTCGGTGGCGACCACCTTCCGCGAGACGCTGGCCAAGGCCGGGGTGATCTTCTGCCCGATCTCGGACGCGGTGCGCGAGCATCCCGAGCTGGTGCGCCAATATCTCGGCTCGGTGGTGCCGGCAGGCGACAATTATTTCGCCGCGCTCAATTCCGCTGTGTTCACCGACGGCAGCTTCGTGTTCGTGCCCAAGGGCGTGCGCTGCCCGATGGAGCTGTCCACCTATTTTCGCATCAACGCGCGCAACACCGGCCAGTTCGAGCGCACGCTGCTGATCGCCGAGGAAGGTGCGTCGGTCTCCTATCTGGAAGGCTGCACCGCGCCGCAGCGCGACGAGAACCAGCTGCACGCCGCGGTGGTGGAGCTGGTCGCGATGGACGACGCGAAAATCAAATATTCCACCGTGCAGAACTGGTATCCCGGCGATGCGGACGGGCGCGGCGGGATCTATAATTTCGTCACCAAGCGCGGTGCGTGCCGCGGCGCGCGCAGCCACATCAGTTGGACGCAGGTGGAAACCGGCTCGGCGATCACCTGGAAATATCCGAGCTGCATCCTGCTCGGCGAGGCCAGCGTGGGTGAGTTTTATTCAGTCGCCGTCACCAACAACCACCAGCAGGCCGATGCCGGCACCAAGATGATCCATATCGGCGCCAACACGCGCAGCACCATCGTCAGCAAGGGCATCAGCGCCGGGCATTCCAACAACAGCTATCGCGGGCTGGTGAAAATCATGCCCAGGGCGGCCGGCGCGCGCAACCACACCCAATGCGACAGCCTGCTGATCGGCGAGAGTTGCGGCGCGCATACCGTGCCCTACATCGAAAGCCGCAACCCCAGCGCGCGCGTGGAACATGAAGCCACCACCTCGAAAATTTCCGAGGATCAGCTTTTTTATTGCCGCAGCCGCGGCATGTCGGAAGAAGAATCCGTGGGCATGATCGTCAACGGCTTCTGCCGCGAGGTGCTGAAGGAGCTGCCGATGGAATTCGCCGTCGAGGCGCAGAAATTACTGGCGGTGAGCCTGGAAGGATCGGTCGGCTGACATGAGCACGTTGCGAATCGAGGGGCTGCATGCCCGCATCGGAGACACCGAGATCCTGCACGGGATCGATCTGGTGGTGCCGGCTGGTGAGGTTCACGCCATCATGGGGCCGAACGGCTCGGGCAAATCCACCCTGTCCTATGTGCTGTCCGGCCGCGATGGCTATGAGGTCACCGCCGGGCGCGCGCTGCTTGGCGAACAGGACCTGCTGGCGATGGAGCCCGAGGCGCGTGCCGCCGCCGGGCTGTTCCTCGCCTTCCAGTATCCGGTGGAACTGCCCGGCGTGGGCAACGCGAATTTCCTGCGCACCGCGCTCAACGCCGTGCGTCGCGCCCGCGGCGAGGAGGAGCTGGACGCGGTGCGGTTCCTCAAGCTTGCGCGCGCGGCGATGAAGTCGCTCGCGATGGCCGACGACATGCTCAAGCGCCAGGTCAATGTCGGGTTTTCCGGCGGCGAGAAAAAGCGCAACGAGGTGCTGCAGATGGCGATCCTGCAGCCCAGCCTCGCGATCCTGGATGAAACCGATTCCGGGCTCGATATCGACGCGCTCAAGATCGTTGCCGACGGGGTGAACGCGCTGCGCGGGCCGCAATTCTCCGCGCTGGTGATCACCCATTATCAGCGCCTGCTCGATTACATCGTGCCCGACCGGGTGCATGTGCTGGCCAATGGCCGCATCATCCGCTCCGGCGGACCCGAGCTCGCCGCCGAACTCGAAGCGCATGGCTATGCGCAGATCGTGGCGGAGGCGGCCTGATCGTGAGCGCGCCCACCGGCGGATCGGCCGCCGCCCACTCGTTTTTATCGCGTTTCGAGGGGCTGAAATCCCGCCTGCCCGGCGCGGCCGCCCCGCGTGAGGCGGCGGCTGCATCCTTCGCCGCCGCCGGGCTGCCCGGCCGCGGGCTCGAAGCCTGGAAATACACCTCGCTGCAACCGATGGCCGACGCCTCCTTCCACGAGCCGTTCAGCCTGCTCGCCCCGTGCGAGGAGCTGCTGGCGCTGGTGCCGCCGCCGGCCTTGGCGCTTGACGCGCCGCGGCTGGTGTTCCGCGACGGAAGGCTGCGCGCGGACCTGTCCAACCCCCCTGATTTTTTCAGCAGCTTTTCCACCGCGCCGGAGCTTGACGCCGATCCGCGTCCGCTGGTCGCGCTCAACACCATGCTCGCCGAGGATGGCGCGGTGCTCGATCTGCCGGCCGGGGTGGATGGCGGCACGCTGCTGCTGATCCATCTCGCATCCGACCTGCATGGCCAGCCGACCGCCGCGCACCCGCGCCACATCATCCGCCTGGGCACCGGCGCGCGGCTCGACCTGGTCGAGATTTGTGTCGGCACCGGCTGCTATCTGCATAATCCGGTGTTTCGCATCAGCCTCGCCGCCAACGCCGCGCTGAGCCATGTGCGCCTGCAGGACGAGTCCACGGCGGGCTTTCACCTGGCCAGCATCGATGTCAGCGCCGGCGCCGGCGCGCTGTATGACGGCTTCACCTTCAATGCCGGCAGCCGCCTCGGCCGCGCCGAGACCATCGCCACCCTCGCCGGGCCGGGCGCGCGCATCCATCTGGACGCGGCGCAGTTGCTGCGCGGGCGCCAACATGGCGACATCACCACCATCATCCGCCACGCCGCCCCCCACGGCGCCTCGCGCCAGGGCGTGCGCCACGTGCTGGACGGCCACGCGCGCGGCGTGTTCGCCGGCCGCATCGAGGTGGCGCGCGGGGCGCAGAAAACCGACGGCTACCAGATGAACCAGGCGCTGCTGCTGTCGCCCGACGCCGAGATCGACTGCAAGCCCGAGCTGGAGATTTTCGCCGACGACGTGAAATGCAGCCACGGCGCGACGGTGGGCGAGCTCGATGCCGACCAGTTGTTCTATCTGCGGGCACGCGGCGTGCCGGCCGCCACCGCGCGGCTGATGCTGATCCGCGCCTTTCTCGACGACGCGATCGAGGGGCTGGAAGACCCCGCGGTGCGCGCCACCCTTGCCCATGTGGTGGATCAGCGCTGGAGCGAGCCGGCATTATGAAGGACAATTTCAGCCCGCTCGACCTGCTGGCCCTGCGCGCGGACTTTCCGATCCTGTCGGAAACCGTGCGCGGCAAACCACTGGTGTTTCTGGACAGCGCCGCCTCCGCGCAGAAGCCGCGCGCGGTGATCGAGGCGATGCGCGACGCGATGGAGCATCAATACGCCAACATCCATCGCGGCCTGCACTGGATGAGCGAGCGCACCACCGAAGCCTATGAGAACGCCCGCGACCTCACCGCGATCCTGATCGGCGCGCCCTCGCGCGATGAGATCGTGTTCACCCGCAACAGCACCGAGGCGATCAATCTGGTCGCCCACAGCTATGGCCGGGGCATGATGCATCGTGGCCAGGCGGTGCTGATCAGCGAGATGGAGCATCACGCCAACATCGTGCCCTGGCAGATGCTGCGCGACGCGCACGGCATCGAGCTGTTGGTCTGCCCGATCACCGATGATGGCGATCTGGATTATGTCGCCTATGAACGCCTGCTGGCGAGCCATCGCGTCGGGCTGGTGGCGATCACCCATATGTCGAACGTGCTCGGCACCTACACCAACGGCGCGCGTCTTGCCGCGATCGCGCACGCGCATGGCGCGAAAATTCTGCTCGACGGCAGCCAGGCGGTGGTGCATCGCGCCGTTGACGTGGCCGCGCTTGACGCGGATTTCTATGTGTTCACCGGCCACAAATTATATGGCCCCACCGGCATCGGCGTGCTGTGGGCGCGCGCGGAACTGCTCGACGCGATGCCGCCCTTCATGGGCGGTGGCGACATGATCGGCTCGGTCAGCTTCGAGCGCAGCACCTGGGCGCGCATTCCGCACAAGTTCGAGGCCGGCACACCGGCGATCCTGGAGGCGATCGGGCTCGCCGCGGCCATCCGCTACGTCAAGGCGATCGGCTTCGACGAGATCGGCGCGCACGAACAGGCGCTGGTGGATCACGCGCTGGCGCGGCTGTCCGACATCGAGGGTCTCACGATCATCGGCCGCGCGCAGGATCGCGGCGGGGTGGTGTCGTTCACCATGCGCGGCGCGCACGCGCATGACGTGGCCACTCTGCTGGACCGCGCCGGCATCGCGGTGCGCGCGGGGCATCATTGCGCCGAGCCGCTGATGCGCCGGCTGGGCATCGACAGCACCGCGCGCGCCAGCTTCGCGCTTTACACCACCAAGGAAGAAATCGATTTCCTCGCGGACACGCTGCTCCGCGTGCGGGAGTTTTTCGCCTGATGTTCGAGGATGTGGCCGATCTCTACCAGCAGGTGATCCTGGATCGCGGACGCCATCCGCGCCACGCCCATCGGCTCGACCGCTTCGATGCCACCGGCAAGGGTGACAACCCGATGTGCGGCGACCGTGTGCAGGTCTGGGTGAAACGCGACGATGCCGGCGCGATCAGCGATGTCGGCTTCGAGGCACGCGGCTGCGCAATCTGCATCGCCTCGGCCGACCTGATGGCCGAGGCGGTGATCGGCCACGACGCGCCGGGCTTGCGCGCGCTGTCGGACGACTTCGCGCAGATGGTGCGCAGCGGGCAGAGCGCCTCCAACGCGGCGCTCGAACAACTCAAGCCTCTCGGCGGTGTCAGCGACTTTCCCTCACGGGTGAAATGCGCGACGCTGCCCTGGCAGGCCCTGATGGGCGCACTCGATGCGCCCGATGAGACGGAGGCCGCACATGGATGAGCAGACACCCCCGGCCGTGCATGGCCAATGGACGCCGCAGGGCGAGGTGCCGCCGCGCCCCGGCGAGGACGCGGTGATCGGCGCCATCGCCACCGTGTTCGATCCGGAAATCCCGGTGAATATCTACGAACTCGGGCTGATCTACGCGATCGAGATCAGCGACGACAACCACGTGAAGGTGGAGATGACCCTGACCGCGCCGGGCTGTCCGAGCGCGCAGGAACTGCCGGTGCAGGTGCGCGAGGCGATCCTGCAGATCCCTGGCGTCACCGGCGCGGATGTGGAAACCGTTTGGGACCCGCCGTGGGACCCCAGCCGGATGACCGACGAGGCGCGGCTCGCCCTCAACATGTTCGGGTGATCACAAATGAGCGAAACCCAGAAACCGCCGGCGCGTAAACGCGAGTTGCCCAAGCTGATGCGCCTGACCGAGGCCGCCGCGCAGCGGCTGCGCACGCTGTATGA
>DAHWBL010000142.1 GCA_027323595.1 Acetobacteraceae bacterium
GCTCTGCCCGGTCGCCTTGAACAGCCCGCCGGTCGCCACCGCCGACACCATCGTCAGCGCGCCACCCTGGCCGGTGACATTGAAATACAATCCGGTGAGAATCTCCGCCGGCGCCTTCGGCGTCACCGCGGCGGTGTTGCCCAGATCGACCACCAGATTCCAGCCGACGCCCGCCTGGACCACCGAAAACACCGCGCTGCCGGCCAGCGACACGCCGCTATAGGCGCCGCTCCAGCCCCAGCTCGACAGCGTCCCCGCCCGCGCGCCCGCCACCGGCACCACCAGCATCGTCGCCAGCACCATCGCCAGCAGCCGCTTCCCACCGGCGGCGCGCGCGCCCCGGCGAGAAAGCCGCGCCATCGTCGCTGAACGCATATGTGTGCATAGTTTCGTCATCTGGCGACGACAACCGCACAGATTCATCAAAGAAACAACTAAATTGTAATTTTATCGAAACAATACTTTAATGTTAGCAACGATTACCGACAGGTAATTTATCCGCCTTCCACCGCCCGGCGCGGCACCAGCCGTGACTTCAGCCGCCCGAACCGCGCGAGCCCGGCCAGCCGCCGGTCCACGAACGCCAAGGTGCTGGCATCCTCGGGGTCGGGGTCGCGCAGCCAGACCAGCAGCGCGCCGCCATAGATCGCCGCCAGGATCGCCCGCTTGCTGTACCAGCTCGCATCCGCCGACCGATCGCCCACGGCGTGCCAGATCGCATCCACCGTGCGCGCCAGGCACCGCGTCGCGCGCGCGCCATTGCCCGGCAGCAGCAGCCAGCCGCTCGCCCGCCGCAGCGCCTCACGGTCCGGGCGCATCAGCTCCAGCCGCAGCGCGATCACCGCGCGCACCCGCCCGCTCAGCCCCAGCCCGGTCATGTCCGCCGAAGCCGCTGCCTGCTCCATCCGCCGGTCCAGCAGATCGAGCCAGGCCTCGATCATCTCGCCGCCGCCGCCCGGAAACAGCAGATCGGCATCCCCCACCCCGGCGCGGCGCGCGGCAAGGATGGTCCAACCGGCAACCGGCACCTCGCCCACCGCCGCCATCAGCGCCGCGTCACGGCCCTCGTCACGTTCGATGGCGCGCATCACTCCTCCTCCGCCAGCGGCGGCTGGCGGCGCGCCAGTTCGTCGTCAAACCCGAACAGCCGGAAATCGGTGACGCGCATCGGATACAGCACGCCATCCAGATGGTCGGTCTCATGCTGAACGATGCGCCCATGGTAGCCGCTGGCGCTGACCTCGATCGGCGCGCCCTCCAGATCCACCCCGCGATAGACGATGTTGGCATGGCGCGGCACCACCGCGCGCAGCCCCGGGATCGACAGGCACCCCTCCCAGCCCAGCTCGATCTGCTCGTCGAGCGGCACGATCTCGGGGTTGATCACCACCATCGGCGCGATCGGCTCGGCGTCGGCCGCACGGGCCCGCGGCAGATGGAACACGAACATCCGCAGCGGCAGATGCACCTGCGGCGCGGCAAGCCCGACGCCGCCGGCATCGCGCATCGTCTCGATCATGTCGGCGGCCAGCCGGCGGATTTCGGCGGCACCAGGGTCGGGCACCGGCTCGGCGCGGCCGATCAGCACCGGGTGGCCCATGCGGGCGATCTTGAGCAGCGACATGCCGCCAATTCTGCCCATGAACCACCGCCTTGGCCAGTGCGGCGAAAACCTTTGGCAACCCGGCCGGCGCGTGCTAAGTGCGCCGCCGTCCCGATTAACAATCATGAGGGGCGGCACATGCGTGTCCGGATGGTCCGGCGCGCCGCTTCACCCCAGCGTCCGGATCGTCCGGCGCGCGCCGCTGCAAGGAGACTACAGCCAAGTGCAGGTTCTCGTTCGCGACAATAACGTCGACCAGGCGCTGAAGGCGCTGAAAAAGAAAATGCAGCGCGAAGGCATCTTTCGCGAAATGAAGCTGCGCCGCCACTACGAGAAGCCGTCCGAGCGCCGCGCCCGCGAGGCCGCCGAGGCGGTGCGCCGCGCCCGCAAGATGGAGCGCAAGCGGATCGAGCGCGAAGGCTTCTGACCCGCGCGGGCGCCGTCCGCCGATGGCCCCGCCACCGTTCTTCTCCTCCCAACACGCCATTCCGGCCCGCGACAGACGCGCAGCAGACATGCGCGCGTCCACGCGCCCGCGCGTGCCGCTTCCACTTCACGCCAACGCCCAATAAAAGCCGCGATCATTGCCGATCACGGGCTCTGTCCGGAGCGCAGGATCGCGCGCCGCGAACCAGAGGAACTTCCGACCATGCGAATCGCGCAAATCGCCCCGCTGCATGAGGCGGTCCCGCCCAAACTCTATGGCGGCACCGAGCGCGTGGTCTCCTGGCTGACCGAGGAGCTGGTCGCCCAGGGCCACGACGTCACCCTGTTCGCCAGCGGCGATTCGGTCACCGCCGCCAAACTCGCCGCCGCCTGGCCGCGCGCGCTGCGCCTCGACGAAAGCCTGCGCGACCCGATCGCGCCGCACATGCTGCATCTGGAGACCATCCGCCAGCGCGCCGCCGAGTTCGACATCCTGCATTTCCACATGGATTACTGGCCGTTCAGCCTGTTCAGCCGCCAGGAAACGCCGTTCCTCACCACCCTGCACGGCCGCCTCGACCTCGACGAGCTGCAACCCATCTTCAACATCTTCCCCAAGGTGCCGGTGGTCTCGATCTCCAACCACCAGCGCCGCCCGCTGCCGCAGGCCAACTTCATCGGCACCGTGCTGCACGGCATGCCCACCGACCTGCTGCGTCCGCTGCCGATGGCCCAGGATTATCTCGCCTTCCTCGGCCGCATCGCCCCCGAAAAGGCCCCCGACCGCGCCATCCGCATCGCCCGCGCCGCCGGCATGAAGCTCAAAATCGCCGCCAAGATCGACGTGGTGGACCGCGCCTATTTCGACTCCGTGATCAAGCCCATGCTCGGCCCCGACATCGAGCTGATCGGCGAGATCTCCGACCGCGAAAAACCCGAATTCCTCTCCGGCGCGCACGCCCTGCTGATGCCCATCGACTGGCCCGAGCCGTTCGGCCTCGTGATGATCGAGGCGATGGCCTGCGGCACCCCGGTGATCGCCTTCCCCGCCGGCTCGGTGCCCGAGGTGATCGATGACGGGGTCACCGGCTTCATCGTCCGCGACGAGGCGGAAGCCGCGGCGGCGGTGTCGCGCCTGGGCACGCTCGACCGCGCCCGCGTGCGCGCCCATTTCGAAACCCGCTTCACCGCCACCCGCATGGCGCGCGATTATCTCAAGCTCTACCAGGGGCTGATCGACGCGCGCTGATCAGGCCCCAAAGGGGCGCGCGTGCTCCCGCCCGAGCGAGTCGATGAACACCCGCTCGTCGGGCGCCTCGCGCCCGTTCACCCGGTCCACGCACCAGTCGGCGAGCAAAGTCAGCCAGTTCTCGCCCAGCGCGGATGAGCCGTCATTGCCGCCGATCGCGTGCCGCTCGCCCTCATAGACCACCAACCGGCGCCGCACCGACAGGCGCTGCATCAGCAGGTCGGTGAACTCCAGCGGCGACAGCTCATCCTCCGCGCCGGCCAGCACCAGCACCGGGGCGGCCACGCGATCCAGCAGCGGGTCGAGCGTGAAGCCGGCGATGAATCGGTCGAACGCCGCCTCGTCCTCGAAGCCGGACATATACATGAACCGCATCTTGAAGCTCGGCGCGGCGGCGTTCATCAGCGTGTCGAGCCCGCCCTCGTGGCACACGAAGGCGAGCGCGCTGCCGGCGATGCGCGAGCCCAGCGCCGCGGCCGCCTGCAATCCGAAATAGCTGCCGAAACTCACCCCGGTCACCACCATCCGCGCCGGGTCGAGCTCGCTCTGCCCGGCCAGCCACCCATGCACCGCCAGCGCCGCGTCGAGATGATTTGATTGCGTCACGAACAGCCCGTTGATCGGGCATTCGCCCTGCCCCGGACCGTCATAGGCGAACACCGCGAAGCCGCGTTCGAGGAATTTGTCGCCATGCATCGCGACCATGATCTCCTTGGACGCATCCATGCCGTCGATGGCGATCGCGCACGGAAATCTCTCGCCGGGGGCGGGTTCGCGCGGCAGATGCAGCACGCCGGGCAGCACATGCCCGCCAAACGGAATTTCCACCCGCCGCGTCGGCCGCGGCGCGTGCGCCATATAGTGACCATAGCACGCGATCATCCGCGCGTTGTAATCGAGCACGCTCGGGTTGGTCTCAAAGATCGGCCAGCGCGCCGCCGAATACAGCAAGGCGGCGACGAACCAGTTCTCCCGCGCCGAGACCATCCGCCCGGCCTGCGCATAGGCTTCCGCGCGGACCTGCCGCCGTCGCGCCGCGGCGGCGAAGGCGCGGTGCATGTCGGCGAATTTGCGCACCCTCGCCCCGATCGCGCGCATCTCGCCCACCGCCTCGGGCCCGCACGGCAACAGCGTGTAGGCGAGCCTGGGCTGGTCCCATTCCATCCCCACCGACTGCACCACCGCATCGAGCAGCCAGCGCTGCTCATGCCATCGGCGCACCCGGCGCTCGGTCGTCGCACGCATCGCGATCCTCCCGTTTTGCGGAAAGTCTATCTGCGTCGGGCCCGCCAGACCAGCGTGGAGGACACCGCATAGTTCCACACCAGCCCGATCGCCGCCCCCAGCAGCCCGGCGAAGATCGCGCCGTCATTTTCCGAATACAGAGTCCGCGCGATGCCGATATTGGCCGCCGCGCCCACCCCGCACACCACCATGAACTCGCCCAGGCCCCGCCACAGCCGGCGGCCGCGCAGGCGCATGTCGCGATAGGTGATCACGTTGTTCAACTGGAAATTGCCCAGCATCGCGAAAATCGTCGCCACCGTCTGCGCCGCGCCAAAACCAAGCCCCGCCGACAGCGAGCCCGACAGCACCACGTAATGCACCGCAAGCCCCACCGCGCCGACCCCGGCAAAGGACAGAAACCGCAGCGGCACCATGCCGTGCAGCAGCTTGTCCAGCAGCAGCGCGCCGAACTGCACCATCACCAGGATCGACAATTTGCTCTCGCCCTCGGTGCGCGGGCGAAACCGCGCGCCGATCTCGGCCACCACCGGCGCGGCGCGGGTGGAGAGCAGAAAATCCAGCAGAATCTTGAACCCCTGCCCGGTCAGCCGTGGCGCGGTCTGCTCGAAAAGGTCGCGCCGGGCGGCGAAAAACCCGCTCATCGGATCCGACAGCTTCACCGGCAGCAGCCGATGCACCAGCGCGATGCCCACCGCCGACAGCCTGTGCCGCCAGGCCGCCGACAGACCCGCGGCATCGCCACCCTCGGCGAAGCGGCTGGCCACCACCACATCGGCCCGCCCGTCGCGCAGCAGGCCCAGCATCTGCGGCAGCCGCGTCTCGTCATGTTGCAGATCGCCATCGATCACCGCGAAATACCGCGCCGAGGAAGCCAGCACCCCCTCGATCACCGCCGAGGCGAGGCCGCGCCGCCCGATCCGGCGGAGGCAACGCACCCGCGGGTCGCGCGCGGCGATCGCGCGCGCCGCGTCGGCGGTGCCATCGGGGCTGTCGTCATCAACGAAAATCGCCTCCCAGGCGATGCCGGCGAGCGCGGCGTCGAGCTTGTCCACCATCGGGCCGACATTGGCGCGCTCGTTGTAGCAGGGGATGACGATGCTCAGCTCGGCGGCAGGCTGGGCGGCCTCCACGGCGGGGCGGGTCTGGACGTCGGTGGGCATGCGCGGCGGTCCTTGGTTCTGACACCACTCTACCCGAGCCACGCGCGCCGTCACCTGTGCTTTGTCGCGTTATCCATCCTCGCCCAGCCTGATCCAGTCCGGCAACTCCACCCACAGGCTCTGCCCGTCGGCACGCAGATCGGCGCCCAGCGCCACGCGCCGCAGCATCGCCAGCCCGCGCGACCCGGCGCGCGAGCGCAGCTCGCCCACCGCCTCGTCGCCGGCGAAAACCACCGTGCCCGGCTCGGGCAGCGGCCGGTCGGACACCACCGGCACCAGCCGCCGGCGCACCAGGCCCCGATAGCGGGTGCGCGCGGTCAGCTCCTGGCCCATATAGCAGCCCTTGTCCCACGAGATGCCGCCCAGCTCGTCGAACCCGGCCTCCAGCAGCAGCGTCTTGTCGGCTTCCAGATCCCGCCCGCCCTCGGGCAGGCCAAGCCCGATCCGGTGCGCCTCATACGCATCGGCACCGGCATCCGCCGGCAACGGCGCGGCGGCGAGCACCCGCCAGCCGGCCGCCGCCAGCCGCGGATCGGCGACCACCAGCGCGTCCACCACCGGCGCGGCGTCGCCCCAGGCCGCATGCACCACCAGCGGCGTCGGCGCGATCGTCACCTTGCTGCGCAGCCGGAACCGGCCAAGCCGCGTCGCGATCATCGTCGCGGCATCCGCCTGCACCTCCAGCAGCAGCCGCTCCGCCCCGGCGATGATGAAAAAATCGGCGAGCCATTTCCCCTGCGGCGTCAGCAGCGCCGCCCACACCGCCCGGTCAGGGGCCGCGCGCGTCACGTCGTTGGACACCAGCCCCTGCAAAAACCCGACCCGGTCCGGCCCCTCGATGGCCAGCACCGCGCGCGACGGAAGATGTGCGATCAACGTCATCGCCCTCACATGGGCGGTCACGGCCCGCTCGTCCAGCATCACCGCGCGGATGGTCGCCACGCGGCAACGTGCTAAACAGCGCGGGTGCGTATCCTGTTCGTCACCTCCAACCGCGTCGGCGACGCGGTGCTGTCCACCGGCCTGCTCGATCATCTGCTGCGCGCCCACCCCACGGCGCGCTTCACGGTGGCCTGCGGCCCGCCGGCGTTCGGGGTGTTCGCCCGCATGCCCCGGCTGGAGCGGCTGATCGCCTTCGGCAAGCAGCGCTTCGACCGGCACTGGTTCGGGCTGTGGCTCCAGGTCGCCTTCACCTGGTGGGACCTCGCGATCGACCTGCGCGGCTCCGCCCTCACCTTTCTCATCCCCACGGCCCGGCGGCGGATCATGCGCGGCGGCCGGCGCGCCGAAATCCAGGTGGACCGGCTCGGCGCGGTGCTCGGCCTGCGCCCAGGCCCACTGCCGGTGGCCTGGACCGCCGCCGAGGACCGCGCCACCGCCGCCACCCTGCTGCCGGACGGCACCGCCTGGATCGGGCTTGGTCCGTCCGCCAACTGGGACGGCAAAATCTGGCCGGCGGCCAATTTCGCCGCCCTCGCCCATGGCCTCGCCGAACTGCTGCCCGGCGCCCGCATCGCGGTGTTCGCCGGCCCCGGAGCGACCGAGGCCGCGCTGGCCGCCCCGCTGCTCGCCGCCCTGCCCGACGCGGTCGATCTGGTCGGCGCGCTCGACCTGCCGCAGGTCGCCGCCTGCCTCGCGCGCTGCGCCATCTTCGTGGGCAACGATTCCGGCCTGATGCACCTCGCCGCCGCCACCGGCACCGCCACGCTGGGACTGTTCGGCACCACCGACCCGATCAACTACGCCCCGGCCGGGCGGCGCGCGCTGGCCGCCGTCGCCCCCGGCGCGCCGAACGCGGCGATGGCCGACCTCACCGTGGACGCAGCACTCGC
>DAHWBL010000351.1 GCA_027323595.1 Acetobacteraceae bacterium
CGACTGCGCGCAGACCGACGCCGATCTGGATCGCGCCATGGCGATCATGGCGCGGTGCGGGGCGATCGACGCGACGTTCGAGCGCGCGCGCGGTTTCGCGCGTGAGGCGCGCGCGGTATTGGATATTTTCCCGGCCAGCACCCTGCGCACCCTGTTGCAGGACGTGACCGAATACACCATTTCGCGCGCCTGCTGATCCCTGGAGCGGTTTGCCTTGACCGTCATCGGCATCGACGCTGTGAAACCGCTCCAGCCATATGATTGGCGAGCAACTTTATCGCCCAGACCGATTCCGGTCTGCGCGATGTTGCTCTAAGGCTCAGCCGTGTCGTCGAATTCGAGCGGCCATCCGGTCGTGTTGATGTCGAAAATGATGCCGTCCGGGTCACGGAATTTCCGTTCGAAGCCCTCCTCGCCGGGGGCACCCAGATCAAAGAAATACTGCCCCCCGGCAGCCTCGATCGCGGCCCCGGCTTCGTTCAGGTCATCGACCACGAAGCCGAAATGATGCGGCCCGGCGAAGCCGGTGTCGGCGAGGCCCGAGCCGACCTCGGACTTGTATTGCAGCAGCGCGAGATTGATCACCCCGTCGCTGAGATAGATGCGGTGCGCGGTCGGCCCCTCGGATTTGGCGGAACGGCGCATGCCAAAGGCCGCACAGTAGAAATCGGCGGCGCGGTCGATGTCTTTCACCGACAGCGCGATGTGGCGCAGCCTTGGCATGCGAAACTCCCCGGGTCAGCGAAACAACTGCATGGCGTTGTCGAGCGTGAGGATCACGCCCCACGCCAGCGGGATGCCGGCGAACAGCCATGCCAGAATCACCAGGGCGTGGCTGGATTTTTGTGAGGTGCTCATGATTTTTCCTCCCTGCCCGCTCACGCGGTGACTTGCTGAAGATCGACCTGGTGCCGCTCGCTCACCGCCTTGACCAGCAGATTGCAGATCAGCCCGACCACCAGGATGGCGGCCATCAGATACATGGTGATCGAGTAGGAGTCCGCCTTGGCCACGCCGTGCGCCACCTGATAGGCGCTGATGTAGTTCACCATCACCGGCCCGAAAATGCCGGCGGCCGACCAGGCGGTGAGCAGCCGCCCGTGGATCGCGCCGACATAGCGCACACCGAAGATGTCGCGCAGATAAGCCGGGATCGTGGCGAAGCCGCCGCCATACATGCTGATGATGACCAGATAGCACAGCACGAACAGCACCACCGAGCCGATATGCGCGGTGGTCGGCACCGCGGCGTAGAGCGCGAAGCCGAGCACGAAGAACACCACATAGGTCATCTTGCGACCGATATAATCGGAGGTCGACGCCCAGAAGAACCGCCCGGCCATGTTGAACAGGCTGAGCAGCCCGACGAAGCCGGCCGCCGAAACCGGCGTGATGCGGCCAGGGAACATGGTCTGCGCCATCGCCGAGGCCTGGCCCAGAACGCCGATGCCGGCGGTGACGTTGAGGCAGAGCACCAGCCACAGCAGGTAGAATTGCGGCGTGCGCAGCGCCCCGTCCGGCGTGACCGTGCCGGTGGTGATCAGCTTGCTGGAGTGCGCCTGCGGCACGAAGCCCTGCGGCTGCCAGTTCGCCGCCGGCACGCGCACGATGATCGCGCCGACCGCCATGAAGCAGAAATAGCCGATGCCCAGCGTGAGGAAGGTCGCCGACACGCCAACGCTGGTGGTCGTGGCGAAATGCTTCATCAGCAGCACCGACAGCGGCGCCGCCACCATCGCACCGCCGCCGAAGCCCATGATCGCCATGCCGGTGGCCATGCCCGGACGATCGGGGAACCAGGTGATCAGGGTTTTGACCGGGGAGATGTAGCCGATGCCAAGCCCGATGCCGCCGATCACCCCGTAGCCGAAATAGACCAGCCAGAGCATGTGGCTGGAAACCCCGAAGGAGGCGATGATGAAGCCGCCACCAAAGCACAGCGCGGCGAGCGCCATCGCCTTGCGCGGACCGACGCGGTCAAGCCAGGTGCCGCCGACCGCGGCCGAGATGCCCAGCATCGCGATGGCGATGCTGAATATCCAGCCCAGATCAGTGAGTTTCCAGTCATCGGGCGTCGAGGCGGTGATGCCGAGCAGGCGCGTCATCGGCAGGTTGAAGACACTGAACGCATAGGCCTGGCCGATGCACAGATGCACGCACAGCGCCGCGGGCGGCACCAGCCAGCGATTGAAGCCTGGGCCGGCGACGGTGTGATCGCGGTCAAGAAACGATAGCAAGGCCATTGTCTTCTCCCGGTTTGGTTCTTTTTTGGTGTTTTGAACGTATCGGATCACGGCTGGCCCGGCGGTCAGTGCGGTGGCGCCGTGGTGGACTGGTCGAGGCGCAGGATCGCCGCGCGCGGCAATGCGGCGAGCCCCTCGCCGCCGGCATGCAGATGCTCGATGATCGCCGTGCGCATCTTGCGGGTCCAGAATTGCTCCAGATGCTCGGCGATCGAGATCGGCGCACGCTCGGCGCCCTCGTGGGCGAAAAAGCTGCCGATCTGGTTGGCCATGGTCACCAGCCGCGCGGTGTTGGTGGGATGGTGGGTGGCCGCGGTATCAGGCGACATGGGATTGCTGCTCATCAAAAATCCGCTGTGGGTGGCTGAAGATTTCAAATCCATCCGCACGCGCGACGGCCAGCAGCGTGATGCCGGCAGCGTTCGCGGTGCGCACCGCGAGCGCGGTCGGCGCGGACACCGCGACGATGACCGGCGCGCCGATCATCGCCGCCTTCTGCACCAGTTCGACCGACACCCGGCTGGTGAGCAGCAGCGCGCCGGTGCCCGCGGCGATATCCGCGCGCGCCAGGGCGCCGGCCAGTTTGTCCAGGGCATTGTGCCGGCCGACATCCTCGCGCACCAGCCGGACGCCGTGGCCCGGCTGCCAGAAGCCCGCCGCATGCGCCGCGCGGGTCTGGTTGTTCAGCGCCTGCATCGATGGCAGCGCCGCGATCGCCGCGCGCAGTGCGGCCGCGGGCATCGCCGGCCCCGCGCCGACCGGTGCGGCCGGACGCATCGCCTCGGCGAGCGAGTCGAGCCCGCACATGCCGCAGCCGGTGGGGCCGGCAAGACGGCGATGACGCCGATCGAGCGCCGCGTGCCTTTCGGCGGCCAGATCCATGCGCAGCTCGATGCCGTCCCGCACCGCCACCACTTCGATGCGCGAGAGTTGTCCGGGCTCGGTGATGACGCCCTCGGTGAGGCTGAAGCCGACGGCGAAATCCTCCAGGTCCGCCGGCGTGGCCATCATCACCGCATGGGTGGCGCGGCCGTAGCTGAAGGCGACCGCGCATTCCTCGGCGATCGCGCGGGTGCCTTCGCTCAGTGCGTCGTCACGCCAGGCGGTCCGCCCGATGCGCACGACAGGCGACGGCAGGCTCACTCCGCGGCCTCGGCGGGATCGGCGATCCGCTTGCTCACCGCCGCGTGCGCTTCGTAACTCTGCTGCCAGGCGCTGGGGCCATTGGAAGGTGACACCTGCACCGCGGTCACCTTGTATTCCGGGCAATTGGTCGCCCAGTCGGAGAAATCGGTGGTGATCACGTTGGCCTGGGTCTGCGGATGGTGGAAGGTCGTGTAGACCACGCCCGGGGCGACGCGCTCGGTGATGCGCGCATGCAGGCTGGTCTCGCCGGCGCGGCTGGCCAGACGCACCAGGTCGCCATCACGCACGCCACGCTGTTCGGCATCGTGCGGGTGGATTTCAAGAACATCCTCCTCGTGCCAGACCACGTTGTCGGTCCGCCGGGTCTGCGCGCCGACATTGTACTGGCTGAGAATGCGCCCGGTGGTGAGCAGCAGCGGAAAGCGCGGGCCGGTGCGTTCGTCGGTGGGCACGTAATCGGTGATGACGAACCTGCCAGCGCCGCGCGAGAAGCCGTCGATATGCATCACCGGCGTTCCCTGCGGTGCCGCCTCGTTGCAGGGCCACTGCACCGAGCCGAGCCGGTCGAGTTTTTCGTAGGACACGCCGGCGAAAGTGGGCGTCATCCGCGCGATCTCATCCATGACCTCGCCGGGATTGGCGTAGTTCATCTCGCAACCCAGCGCGCGGGCCAGCGCGATGGTGATTTCCCAATCCGCCATGCCCGAGCGCGAGACCATCACCCGGCGCACCCGGTTGATCCGCCGCTCGGCGTTGGTGAAGGTGCCGTCCTTTTCGAGAAAGGTCGAACCGGGCAGGAAGACATGCGCGTAATTCGCCGTCTCGTTCAGGAACAGGTCCTGCACCACCACGCATTCCATCGCCGCCAGCCCGGCGGTGACGTGGTGGGTGTCGGGGTCGGACTGCACGATGTCCTCGCCCTGCACATAGAGCGCCTTGAAGCCGCCGGCGAGTGCCTCGTCGAACATGTTGGGAATGCGCAGGCCCGGCTCGTCGTCCAGCGCGACCCCCCAAAGGGCGGCGAAACTTTCCCTGGTCGCGGTGTCGGAGACGTGGCGGTAGCCGCTGAATTCATGCGGAAACGAGCCCATGTCGCAGGAGCCCTGGACATTATTCTGACCACGCAACGGATTGACGCCAACACCTGGCCGGCCGATGTTGCCAGTGGCCATTGCAAGGTTGGCAATCGCGATCACCGCGGTGCTGCCCTGGCTGTGCTCGGTCACGCCGAGCCCGTAATAGATCGCGGCATTGCCGCCGGTGGCATACAGCCGCGCCGCCTGGCGGATCAGTTCGGGCGACACGCCGCAGATCAGCCCGACCTGCTCGGGGCTGTTGCGCGGCTGCGCGGCGAACGCGGCCCAGGCGGTGAATTCGGCGAGGTCGCAGCGTTCGCGCACGAACGCCTCGTTCACCAGCCCCTCGGTGACGATGACGTGGGCGAGCCCGCTCAGCAGCGCCACGTTGGTTCCCGGCAGGATCGGCAGATGGCAGTTCGCCTCGATGTGGGCGCTGCGCACGAGGTCGATCCGCCGCGGATCGACGACGATCAGCTTCGCGCCACCGCGCAAGCGGCGCTTCATGCGCGAGGCGAACACCGGGTGCGCATCGGTCGGGTTCGCGCCGATCACCAGAATGACGTCGCTGTGATCGACCGAATCGAAATCCTGCGTGCCCGCCGACGTGCCGAACGTGGTCTTCAGCCCATAGCCGGTGGGCGAGTGGCACACCCGCGCGCAGGTATCGACATTGTTGTTGCCAAAGCCGGCGCGCACCAGCTTCTGAACCAGATAGGTTTCCTCGTTGGTGCAGCGCGAGGAGGTGATGGCGCCGACCGCGTTGCGGCCGAAACTCGCCTGGATGCGGCGAAATTCCGAGGCGGTGTGGCTGATCGCCTCATCCCATGACACCTCGCGCCACGGGTCGTCGATGCTGGCGCGGATCATCGGGTTGAGGATGCGTTCGCGGTGGGTGGCATAGCCCCAGGCGAAGCGGCCTTTCACGCAGCTATGGCCGTGATTGGCCTGGCCGTCCTTCCACGGCACCATGCGCACCAGCTCCTGGCCGCGCATCTCGGCCTTGAAGCTGCATCCGACGCCGCAATAGGCGCAGGTGGTGACCACCGAATGTTCCGGCTGGCCCGCCGCGATCACGGATTTTTCCATCAGGGTCGCGGTCGGGCAGGCCTGCACGCAGGCGCCGCAGGACACGCATTCCGAGCCGAGGAAATCCACCCCGCCGGCCGACACCTTGGACTCGAAGCCACGCCCCTCGATGGTCAGCGCGAAGGTGCCCTGCACCTCCGCGCAGGCGCGCACGCAGCGCGAGCAGACGATGCATTTCGCGGGATCGAAGGTGAAATACGGATTTGATTCGTCCTTGGTGGCAGCGAGATGGTTTTCGCCCTCATAGCCGTAGCGCACCTCACGCAAGCCCACCGCGCCGGCCATGTCCTGCAACTCGCAATCGCCGTTGGCCGAGCAGGTAAGGCAATCGAGCGGATGGTCGGAGATATACAGCTCCATCACGCCGCGGCGCAGCTGGGCGAGGCGCTGTGTCTGGGTGTGGACCACCATGCCGGCGGTGACCGGGGTGGTGCAGGAGGCCGGGGTGCCGGCGCGGCCATCGATTTCCACCAGGCACAGACGGCAGGAACCAAAAGCGTCCAGCGTGTCGGTGGCGCAGAGTTTGGGCACCGAAATGCCGGCATCCATCGCCGCGTGCATCACCGAGGTACCCTCGGGCACCTGCACGGCAAAGCCATCGATGGTCAGCTCGACCAGCGTGGTGGCCGTGCTGGCCGGGGTACCGAAATCGATTTCCTTGATCAGTCCCATCGTCCTACTCCGCCGCCGCCGCTTCAGACATTCGCGTGAAATCCTCGGGAAAATGCCGGATCGCGCTCAGCACCGGGTACGGCGTGAAGCCGCCCAGCGCGCACAGCGAGCCGAACTTCATCGTGGCGCACAGATCCTCGACCAGCGCGATGTTGGCGGCGACGTTCCGGCCGGCGATGATGCGATCGATCACCTCCGCGCCACGGGTCGAGCCGATGCGGCAGGGCGTGCATTTGCCGCAGGATTCGATGGCGCAGAACTCCATCGCGAAGCGTGCCTGGCGCGCCATGTCCACGCTGTCGTCGAACCCCACCACCCCGCC
Source organism: Acetobacteraceae bacterium (assembly GCA_027323595.1). Taxonomy (GTDB): domain Bacteria; phylum Pseudomonadota; class Alphaproteobacteria; order Acetobacterales; family Acetobacteraceae; genus CAIVDX01. The sequence goes on from DAHWBL010000351.1 coordinate 6,549, forward strand.
ATGGCCGATCAGCCCGTCGGCGGCGGTGAAGGCCTCATAATCGAACGGCGTGTCGAACAGGGCGGGCGGGAAATAGGCGCCGAGCGGCCCGCCCACCTGCACCGCGCGCAGCTTCCGCCCGCTGCGGGTGCCACCGCCAATATCCTCGACCAGATCGCCCAGCGTGAGCCCGAACGCCGCCTCGAACAGGCCGGGATAACGCAGATTGCCGGCGAGCTGGATCGGCATGGTGCCGCGCGAGCGCCCCATGCCGAGATCGCGATACTGCGTTGCCCCATCAGCCAGGATGATCGGCACAGAGGCAAGCGACACCAGATTGTTGATCACCGTGGGCTGGCCGAACAGCCCCTTGTGCGCCGGCAGCGGCGGCTTGGCGCGCACGATGCCGCGCTTGCCCTCGATGCTCTCCAGCATCGCGGTCTCCTCGCCGCAGACATAGGCGCCCGCACCGACGCGGACCTCCAGCTCGAAGCCACGCCCCGCGCCCAGCGCGTCCGGACCAAGGCAGCAAGCCGCGCGGGCGATCGTGATGGCGCGGCGCATCGTCGCGATGGCGTGCGGATATTCCGATCGGGTGTAGATGTAGCCCTTGGTGGCACCCACCGCGAAGGCGGCGATGGTCATGCCCTCGATCAGCACGAACGGGTCGCCCTCCATCAGCATGCGGTCGGCGAAGGTGCCGGAATCGCCTTCGTCGGCGTTGCAGACGATGTATTTGCGATCGCCTGGCGCCGCCGCAACGGTCCGCCACTTGATGCCGGTGGGAAATCCCGCCCCGCCGCGCCCGCGCAGGCCGGACGCCACCACCTCCTCGACGGTCGCGGCCGGCCCCAGGGTCAGCGCGCGTTCCAGGCCACGATAGCCGCCGGCGGCGCGATATTGCTCAAGGCTCAGCGGGTCCACGATGCCGCAGCGCGCGAAGGTGAGGCGGGTCTGGCGCGCCAGATAGGCGATGGCCTCGGTGGCACCCAGAAACAGCGGGCTCGCGCCGGGCTGGCCAAGGGCTGCGTCCAGCACGGATGCGGCGTCGGCCGCGGTCACCGGCCCGAACGCCACCCGGCCGGCCGGGGTCGCCAGTTCCACCATCGGCTCCAGCCAGTAGAGCCCGCGCGAGCCGGTGCGCACGAGCTCGATGGCGACACCGCGCGCGCTGGCGGCGGCGGCGAGCGCGCCGGCCACCGCGTCCGCGCCGACGGCGAGCGCGCCGGCATCGGCGGGGACATAGAACCGCGCCACGGTCATCGCGCCCGCGCCTCGTCAATGATGGCGTCGAGCCGGGCCTGGTCGAGCCGGCCGATCACCTGTCCGTCCAGCATCGCCGCGGGGGCGCAGGCGCACAGACCCAGACAGAAGATCGGCTCCAGGGTCAGCGCGCCATCGGTGCTGGTCTGTCCCCAGCCGGCGCCGAGCCGGGCGCGGGCATGCTCGGCCAGCGCGTCGCCGCCGACCGACTGGCAGGCCTCCGCGCGGCAGAGATGCAGCAGGTGGCGGCCGGGCGGATGGTCGCGAAAATCATGGTAGAAGCTGACCACGCCATGGATGTCGGCGCGCGAGAGGTTCAGCGCCTCGGCCAGCAGCGGCACCGCCTCGGCGGGCACATGGCCGAATTCGGCCTGCAGATCATGCAGGATCGGCAGCGCGGCCCCTTCGGTGCCGGCATGGCCCGCGATGATCTCCGCCGCCCGGTCCGGACGCCACTCCACGCTATCGATCATATGCTCAATTTCCACCCTCCAACGTCGTCACGTGGCGCCGGGCGATGCTTTGGCAAGGTTCCGGACTTGCCTGCCGCGCCCCGACACTTCACGTTCTTGCCCGCGATCCTATACCGACAGCAAGATTGTTGGGTAAGGTAAATTTGCGTTTATAAAATTTGGGGGGATGCCGCCTTGTCCGAGTCCGCAGCGCCGATCGACGTCCCGGCCTTCATCGCCGACCGCCCGGTCGGCCGGTTCCAGTGGCTGGTGGTCTGGATGTGCACGTTGACCGTGTTTCTGGACGGCTATGACACCCAGTCGGTCGCCTTCGTCGCTCCCTCGATCGCGGCGGACTGGCATCTGCCGGCGTCGCAGCTCGGCCCGATCTTCGTCGCCAGCCTGGTCGGATTGCTGCTCGGCGCGCTGGGGTTCGGGTTGCTGGCCGACCGAATCGGGCGCCGACGCATGGTGATCGGCTGCACACTGGTATTCGGGCTGTTCACGCTGGGCACCGCGATGGCGCAGAGCGTGCCGCAATTGCTGGTGCTGCGCTTTCTGGCTGGGCTGGGGCTGGGCGGGGGCATGCCCAACGCCATCGCGCTGACCGCCGAATATTGCCCCGAGCGGCGGCGCTCGACGCTGGTGATGCTGATGTTCACCGGGTTTTCGCTGGGCGGGGCGGCGAGCGGGGGGGTGGCGGCGGCGCTGATCCCCGATTTCGGCTGGCGCTCGGTCTGGGTCATCGGCGGGGTGCTGCCGTTGCTGCTGGTGCCGCTGCAATTGTGGAAACTGCCGGAATCGATCCGCTTCCTGCTGGTCAGCGGCGCCCCGCGCGCGCAGGCGGCGCGGCTGCTGGCCCGCATCGACCCGCGCACATCGATCCCGCCCGATGCGGTGCTGCACGCCGGCGAGGCGCCGGCCGCCGGGGTGCCGGTGGTGCAACTGTTCACCGGCGGACGCGCATTGGGCACGATTTTGCTGTGGACGATGTTTTTCATGAATTTGCTGGATCTGTTCTTTTTGCAGAACTGGATTCCGGTAATCACCCACGGCGCCGGCATTCCGGTCACCACCGCGGTGCTGATCGGCACGCTGTTCCAGGTTGGCGGCACGGTGTCGTGCCTGGTCGTCGGCTGGCCGATGGACCGGTTCAGCGCCTATCGGGTGCTGCCGTTCATGTATGGCGCCGGCGCGATCCTGGTTGCGGTGCTGGGCCATGCGGGCTCGTCGGTCAGCGCGCTCATGGTGCTGACCGGGCTCGCCGGGTTCTGCGTGGTGGGCGGGCAGAACGCGGCGAACGCGCTGGCGGCGATTTTTTATCCCACCTCGGCGCGCTCCACCGGGGTTGGCTGGTGCCTGGGCA
>DAHWBL010000359.1 GCA_027323595.1 Acetobacteraceae bacterium
GCGCGCGCATTGCTCCGGCGGCGGGCCGCTGCTACATGGGCGCCACGGTCGGAGCGTAGCGCAGTCTGGTAGCGCATCAGTCTGGGGGACTGGGGGTCGTGGGTTCGAATCCCGCCGCTCCGACCATCGGCGCCTGCGCCCTGTGCCCCGCCGAGCGATGATGGCGCCAGCGCGCCGGGGAGTGCGATGGCGCCGTTGCGACCCCAGCGAATCACCTATCTCGATGGTCTGCGCGGCATCGCGGCGATGCAGGTGGTGTTGCAGCATTTCGTGCGCGCGTTCGCGCCGGGCTGGTTCGCGCCGCTGGGCTTTCTCGCCGACGGCGATTTCGCGGTCTATGTGTTTTTCCTGCTCTCCGGCTTCGTGCTGACGCCGAGCTTCGCGCGCGCGCCGGGCGATGTGGGCGGCAATCTGCTGCGCCGGGTGGTGCGCCTCGCGGTGCCGGCATTGGTGGCGGTGGCGATCGGGGCGGTGGCGTTCGCGGTGTTTGGCGACACCGCGCGGGCGGCGGCGCGGCTGTCGGGCTCGGGCTGGTTCCAGGGCTTCGTGCGGCCGCGCGGGTTCGCGGCGGTGCTGGCCGATCTGGATGGGCTGTCGCTGCTCGCCGGCTATGCCAGCACCGGGCTGATCGACGCCACCTGGCTGCCGCGCCTGTCCAGCGCCACCATTCCGCCGCTGTGGACGCTGCATATCGAGCTGTGGGGGTCGGTGTGGATCATCCTGCTGGCGTGGGCGCGGGGGCGCGGGCGGTGGTGGCATGGCGGGCTGCTGGTGGGGTCGGTGTGGCTGATCGGGTCCAACGAGCTGCTGCTGTTCAGCATCGGCCATGGCGCGGCCCTGCTCACCGGCCGGCCGCAATGGGCGATGCTGGTGGGCCGGCGTGGCGCGGGCCGGCTTGGCCTGGGTTTGATCGTCGCCGGGGTCGCGCTCGACTGGGCGTTGCCGTGGCTGGGGCTGGCGCCGGGATGGTCGCTGCTGCCGGCGGGGCCGTTGCGGCGGTTCGACTGGCTGAGCTGGCTGTCGGCGGGGGCGGCGGTGGCGGTGTTCGCCGGGGTGCTGCTGGCCAGGCCGGCGCAGGCGGTGCTGGGCGCTTGGCTGCCGCACTGGCTGGGGCGGCTGTCGTTTCCGATCTATCTGCTGCATTGGCCGGTGATGATCGCGCTCGGCGCCAGCCTGTATGTCGGCCTCGCGCCGGGTGCACCCGCCGTCGCGGCGGGGGTCGCGATCGGCGCGGGCATCGCGGCGAGTCTGGCCGCCGCCTGGGGCTTCGAGCGCTGGTGCGACCAGCCGGTGATCCGCGCGGCGCGGGCGCTGGGGTCGCCCCGGCGTTGAATTCATGGCCGCCCCGCGCGCCGCCGATGGGCCGGCGCTTGCAATCTCGCCCCGGCGCGGCCCAGAAGGCGCCTGCGAGGGCGACTGCGATGGGGAACTGCCAATGACCAGCTACATGGCGCCGCGGCCGGTGCGGCGCATCAGCGTGCCGCAACTGCGCGCCCGCAAGGGCCAGGTGCCGATCGTCTGCCTCACCGCCTACACCGCGCCGGTGGCGCGGCTGCTGGACCCGTCGGTGGATGTGCTGCTGGTGGGCGACAGTCTGGGCATGGTGGTCTACGGGCTGCCCAGCACGCTGGGCGTGACGCTGGAGATGATGATCGCGCACAGCGCGGCGGTGGTGCGGGCCTCGTCGCGGGCGTGCGTGGTGGCGGATCTGCCGTTCGGTTCCTATCAGCAATCGCCGGCGCAGGCGTTCGCCGCCGCCGCGCGGCTGATGGCCGAGGCCGGGGTCGGGGCGGTGAAGCTGGAGGGCGGCGAGGCGATGGCCGAGACGGTGCGGTTTCTGGTGGATCGCGGCGTGCCGGTGATGGGCCATATCGGGCTGCTGCCGCAGTCGGTGCATGCCCAGGGCGGCTATGGCGCGCGCGGCAACGACCCGGCCGAGGCGGCGGCGATCCTGCGCGACGGGCGCGCCATCGCGGACGCCGGCGCCTTCTGCACGGTGGTCGAGGGGGTGGTCGAGCCGCTCGGCCGCGCGGTGACCGAGGCGATCGCCATTCCCACCATCGGCATCGGCGCCTCGTCGGCCTGCGACGGGCAGGTGCTGGTTACCGACGACATGGTGGGGCTGACCGGCGAGCGGGTGCCGCGTTTCGTGCGCGGCTATGCGCGGCTGGGGGTGACGCTGGGCGAGGCGGCGGCGGCCTATGCCGAGGATGTGCGGGCGCGGCGGTTTCCGGCGGCGGCGGAGACCTATGCCGAGAAGCCCGCCGGCTGATCGCCCAACGCTTTCATTGCCAGTGGGGGGCCACCCACGCGTCGTGTCCGTCGGTCTCAGTCCAGTAACCTGGCTGCCACAGCGTGCCGGCCTTGTCGGTCAGCACCCAGGCGCCGCCGACCCAGTCATAGCCCGAACCGGTCCAGTCCCAGTGGCCGGGCTGCCAGATCATCGGGTCGGGCGTGACCGGGGGCAGCGGCATGGTCTCGGCGAGCGGGGCGGGCACCGGCGGCGGCGCGGTGGTGGCGCAGGCGGCCAGCAGCAGGGCCAGCACCAGGACGGGCATCGGGCGCATTCGAAACTCCTTGCGTGCGGTTGAACCGAACATAGGCTGGGCATCATGGCGAACCAACCACCATCGGACGGGACCATCATCGCGCTGATCACCTGCGCCGACGCGGCGGAGGCCGAGCGCATCGCAACCGCGCTGATCGAGGCGCGTCTGGCGGCCTGCGCGCAGTGGCATGGCCATGCGTCGCTGTATCGCTGGCAGGGCCGGCTGGAGCGCGGCGAGGAGACGCGGCTGCTGGTCAAGACGACCAAAGCCGCCTGGCCGGGATTGCTGGCCATGGCGCGGGCGCTGCATTCCTATGATCTGCCGGCGATCCTGGCGGTGGAACCCTGCGCGATCCTGCCCGAATTCGCCGACTGGGTGCGCGCGGAGACCAGCTAACCTGGCAGAAGCACGGTGGCGACCGCCTGCGCGGCGATGCCCTCGCCCCGGCCGGTGAAGCCGAGTCGCTCGGTGGTGGTGGCCTTCACCGACACGCAGCCCACCGGCACGTCCAGCAATTCGGCCAGCCGCGCCATCATGGAAGCGGCGTGCGGGCCGATTTTGGGGCGTTCGCAGATCAGCGTGACATCGACATTGGCGATCACCCCGCCGCGCGCGGCGACGCGACCGGCGGCGTGGCGCAGAAAGCGGGCGCTGTCGGCGTCTTTCCAGTTCGCCTCGCTGGGCGGAAAATGCCGGCCGATATCGCCCTCGGCGAGCGCGCCATAGATCGCGTCGCACAGCGCATGGATGCCGACATCGGCGTCCGAATGGCCGTCGAGCCCCAGCTCGAAGGGCACCTCGACGCCGCAGAGAATCATTTTTCTGCCCGGCGCCATCACATGGACATCAAAGCCGGTGCCGACGCGCGGCAGCCGGCCGGGGAGCATGATCCGCTCGATCCGCACCAGATCCTCCGGGTAGGTGAGTTTGATGTTGTCTTCCGACCCCGCGACCAGGGCCACCGGCACGCCGGCGGCTTCGAGCAGGGCGGCATCGTCGGTGGCCTGGCTGCCGGCCGCGGCGCGGTGCAGGGCGAGCAGGCGGGGGAAGCGGAAGCCCTGGGGTGTCTGCGCGCGATACAGCCCGGCGCGCGGCACGGTGTCGGCGATCAGCGCGCTGTCGGGCCGGGCGCGCTTCAACGTATCGGCCACCGGC
>DAHWBL010000368.1 GCA_027323595.1 Acetobacteraceae bacterium
AGCAGGTTTTGATTGCCAGAGGCCTCGCACACCGCGCATGTGAAGGCGAAACCGATGCCATGATGCGCCTCGACATCCCCGCGCATGGTGGCGCCATGCATCTCCTTCAAAATCGGGGCAACCCGTTGCGCGAACCCACCGCCGGCACGCCGCGCAGCGAGCTCGGCGGCAAGCTCGAACAGCCCAAGTCGCATTTCAAACAGATTCTGCATCTCGATCGCCGAAATCTCGATCACGCAAACCCCGCGCCGCTCCTGCCGCGTCACCAGCCCATCAGCCGCCAGCACCTGCAAGGCTTCACGAATGGGCCCGTTGGAAACAGCAAACTCCTGCTGCAACGCAACCTCGCGCAGCCGCGTTCCGGGTGTATAGGCACCCGACATGATCCGCTCGCGCAACACCGTCGCCAGCGAGGCGGCCAACGGCGCGCGCGGATCGCATAGCGGCCCCTGCGCCCAGTCACGCCGTTGCGAACGCGGCTCAGCCACCCGGTCCATCACCCACCAGACCACACGATATGCGCCCGGATTTCACCGCTTTGCGGATCAACCCATCCATGCGGCCGCGCCTTGTCGATCATCGCGTCAAATCCACTTTGCCATACGCCATCACCGGCAACCAACGGGTCGGCACGCAGCGCCGAGGGCAACACCCAACCATGCAGCCCATCATCGACACGCGCGATCCCGACCAGCGCCGTCCGCAGCATCTTCCAATCCTCGATTTCCTGATCGACAACAATCTTGAACTCGCGGAAATTATGATGATCCTGAAGCCGCGCTCGCCCACCACTGACCCGAATGAACATCAGGCGCGCCCCGCCGGCGCCGCGCGCATGAACAACCTCGTTTCGTCCCGGAATTCGATCATTTTCGCTCCCTTGCACCCTATCTGAGCCGGCTGCCACGCCCAACGCAAGTGCCGTTGCCAGTTTTCGCCATCGGACTTAGATTTTCAAAAGAAACTGCAAAAGGAACGCATGATGCAAACCCGCCGCGTCGTCACCGGCCATGATGAAACCGGCAAGGCGGTCGTTCTGTTTGACGGCCCGGCCACCAACACCCGCCGCCGGGCCTTCGCGGGCACCACCAGCACCCTGCTCTGGATCACCGACGGCGCGCCCGCCGACATCGAGAGCGTGAACGACCAGGCCGACCGCACCATCGCCACCGCCCCGCCGCCAGGCGGCAGCATTTTGCGCATCGTCGATTTCACCCCGCTCACGCCCCAGATGGAGGCGGTCACCCAGGAAGACGTCGCGCGCGAACTCGGCGTCAGTCATCATGGCACTCCCGGCCGACACCCGTTCGAACACCGCACCCGCAGCATCGATTACGCCATCGTGCTGAGCGGCGAAATCGACATGCTTCTCGATGACAGCAGCGTCCATCTCACCCAGGGCGATATCCTGATCCAGCAGGGCACCAACCACACATGGCTCAACCGCGGCACCGAGCCGTGCCGCATCGTCTTCGTGCTGATCGACGCCGCCGAACCGAAGGCCTGGTCAAAACGCGGCTGACCGATCACGGCCCGACCGGGTCCGCCGGAACCTGGTGATAAACCCCGATGATCACGTTACGCACCAACCCATCCACCCGGCGAAACTCACGCACGTAGACGTCCTGCGTGATGTCGCGGGTCGTCGCGCCAATGCTCACCCGCCCGCGCGGGCTCAACCAGCTTTGTCCCTTCATCGCCGCGACCATCGCATCGCCGTCGCTGTTCCCCCCGGTCGTGCCCAGCGCCAGCGCAATCAGATTCATCGCGTCATAGCCGGCAACGCTTTGAATATCCGGAGCAGCACCATCGGCCTGCCGGCGATATGCACTGACGAAGGCCAGATTTTCCGGCGTATCGATCACCGATGTATAGGCCTGCGCCGAATTCGTGCCCAGCGCGAACGACGCATCCCCATGCGCGATCACCTCCTCGGGAACGATGTCGCCGGCACCAAGAAATTTGATGCCGTCACGCAACATCCCACGCGACGTATATTGCCGGATCATCACCCCGCCCGGCCCCTCGGGCTGAAACACCATCACCGCCTGGGGTCTGGCATCGCGCGCCCGCTGGAGATAGGCGGAAAAATCCGACGTATCGACCGGGGTGCGCAGCGACGCCAAAATCTCCCCGCCCTGCGCACGAAACGCCCGAACGAACCCCGCTTCGGTATCATGCCCCGGCGTATAATCGGCAACCAGCGTGACCACCCTGGCGATCCCCTGCGCGTGCGCCCACTGCGCCAAAGCATAAGCCACCTGCGGCAAGGTTTCGAACACCCGCACCGCGAACGGCGACATGCCGGTGATATCGCGCGCCCCCACGCCGGTCATCAGCATCGGCACCCGCGCCTGCGTGGCAATCGGCGCCGCGGCCGCCCCCATCGGGGTCAGCCCATAGCCGGCCAGAACCGAAACCTTGTCGTTGAGCACAAGCTCCTGCGACAGCCGCCGCGCCATCGCGGGATTTGCGGTGTCATCGCGCACGACAAGCTCGATCCGCCGCCCCGCCACCACCGGATCATGCGTCGCAAGCCAGGTCTGCATTCCAGCCAAGGCCTGCAATCCGGCCAGCGAAAACGGCCCGGTGAGCGGCAGCACCACACCAACCTTCAGCACGCCCTGCGCCATCGCCGGCAAGGCCGCGAACATGCCCAAAATCACCAGCGTCGCTCGCGTGAATTTGCCCATCATCCCCCACCCACGCTTTCAGATCGGCGCCACCGCAACGTCGCTGCGCAAATCCTGCCCGGTCATCGCGTCATGCCGAAAAATCCACCCACGATCGAGCGGCGGCGGCGGCGGCACCAGCTTGTTGTTGAGAAACTGCTGCCGCGCCTGCAACTGCACGCGGCCCGCACGCGGCGCCCGCTCGCGGTCATAATTTGAAAGTCCGTCGCCCGCGTCACCAGCTTCCGCCAAACACCGCGCCAAGGCCGCACCGTCCTCAAGCGCCATCGCGGCACCTTGCGCGAGGGTCGGCATCATCGGGTGCGCCGCGTCTCCAAGCACCCCGACACGCCCCACGCTCCACGCCGTCAACGGATCGCGGTCATAAATGCCCCATTTGAAACAAGGCCCGACCGCGGCGAGCATGTCCAGAAGTGCCGGGTTCCAGCCTTCATACGCCGCAAGCAACTCGTAAACGCTGCTCGGCGCGGACCAGGATTCCTCGACCCACTCGTCGGTGACATGTCCGGCAAAGATGTTCCACAATTCACCGCCACGGATCGGATAGCAGATCACATGGCCGTTCGGCCCGATCCAGCCAACATAATCGCGCGTATCGATCGCCACCGTCCCGCCCGGACCAACCATGCGCGGAACCTTCGCGATCGGCACCATGCAGCGCCAGGCCATCTGGCCGGTGAAGCGTGGCGCATCGGCCCCGAACAACGCGCCGCGAACCGCCGAGTGGATGCCATCGGCACCCACCACGATATCGCCTTCGACCTCGCTGCCATCAGCGAACCTCGCCACCGCCACGGCTCCATGCGTCGCCGCGCCGACACACATCCGCCCCAGATGGATCGCGCCCGCGGGCAACAGGCCCGCCAGCAACCCATGCACATCGGCCCGATGCGCCGTCAAATATCGATCACCAAACGCCGCACCGGTAATCCGCGCGAGCGGCTCACGATAGCGCAGCCCTGCATCGTCCCAACGCAGCGACAAAATCTCCCGCGGTTCACCCGACAGCGGCAGCAGAGCATCGAGAATCCCAAGCCCGCGCAACACTTTCACCGCATTAGGCCCAAGCTGGAGCCCCGCGCCAACCTCGCCGAGCCTGTCAGCGCGCTCATGCACCTCCACCTCGATGCCGCGCTGGGCCAATGCCACCGCCGCCGCCAGCCCGCCAATACCGGCACCGATCACCACCACCCGCATCCGCCCGCTTTCCTCCACCATCACAAATCGTTGCGACGCAGCCTACACACCCCCACGGGCAACTCCAAACCGTGACATGGCGCGACATCGCTTGCCTGACACTGCAAGGCGCGTCACTCTGCACGAAGCGCCACAACCATCAAATTCGCACCCAGGGGAGAGACATGCGGTGAGCGCCGAGCCAACCAATCCGCAGCGCCGTCGCCTCGGCGCCATCGCCGCGGCCGCGCTCGCCGCGCGCATCGCGCCCGCGCGCGCCACCTCGCCCATCCGCGTCGGCACCACCAACTCGCTCAGCGACGTGATGATCTTCATCGCCGACAAAAAATCGTATTTTCGCGATGAAGCACTCGACATCGCCATGACCGCGTTCAACTCCGCCGCCAACATGGTTCCACCGCTTGGCGCCGGCCAGCTCGATGTCGGCGCCGGCTCCGCATCCGCCGGGCTCTATAATGCCGCCGCCCGCGGCATCCGTACTCGCATCGTCGCGGACAAGGCATCGTCACAACCCGGCTACCCGGCCAACAAGCTTCTCGTCCGCCCAGATCTGCTCGCCAACGGCCGCTTCACCGGGCCGGCTTCGCTCAAAGGCATGAAAATCGCCATGAACGGCCAGGGTGTGAGCAACACCTCCACGCTCAACACCCTGCTGACCTCCGTTGGACTTTCCTATGACGACGTCAACACCGTCGACATGTCATTTCCCGATCATCTGATCGCATTGCAGAACCGATCCGTCGATGCCTCGGTCACCACCGAACCCACCGCCACCGCCGCGGTGCGCGCCGGCGCGGGCGTTGCGGTCACCAGCGATGACGTGATCGATCCGGGTCATCAGATCGCGGTCCTGCTCTATTCGGACGAATTCTCCCAGCGCCCGGATACCGCCACACGCTTCATGCGCGCCTATCTGCGAGCGGTCCGATTTTACAACGACGCTTTGCAGGACGGCAAACTGGCCGGAAAGACCGCCGGCGAGGTGATCGACATCATCACCGAATACACCCCGCTCAAAAGCCGCGCGGTGCTCGCCGCCATCACCCCCACCGGGTGCGATCCCACCGGACAGGTGAACGCCGCCAGCCTGCAACGCGATCTTGATTTCTACCACGCGCGCGGGCTGGTGCCGACAAAGCCAAAGCTGGATAATATGATCGACCGGCAATTCATCAATTCTGCCACCAGAGCACAGCCATGAATCACGATGCCCCGGAGAGATGCCATGCTTGAATCCATCGCCTCCATGCGCGACCGTATGGCGATGCATAACGAAAACAATCTGAAAATCGGCCTGTTCGGCGCCAACTGTTCCTCCGGACGATCCGCGACCATTTTGCCGGAACGCTGGTCCGCGAGTTGGCCGGATTGTCTGAAGCTCGCGAAGATGGCAGACGCCGCCGGGATCGATTTCATGCTGCCCATCGGCCGCTGGAAAGGCTACGGCGGCGACACCGATTTCCACGGCACCACACTGGAAACCGTCACATGGGCCGCCGCCCTGCTCGCCGCCACCGAACACATCACAGTGTTTGGCACCGTGCACGCGCCGCTGTTTCACCCGATCATCGCCGCCAAGGAATTCGTCACCGCCGACCACGTCGGCAGCGGCCGATTCGGCCTCAACATCGTCTGCGGCTGGAACGATGGCGAGTTCGAGATGTTCGGCGTGCAGCAGCGCGAACACGAGCAGCGCTACGAATACGCGCAGGAATGGATCGACGCCGTCAAAGCCGCCTGGAGCGAAGCCGGGGATTTCGATTTCGACGGCAAATATCTCCATCTGAAAAAGGTGCGCGCCTTTCCAAAGCCCTATGGCACATCACGTCCCTTGATCATGAACGCCGGCTCGTCCGGCGTGGGCCAGGCATTCGCGATGCGCAACTGCGATGCCTTCTTCACCGCCACCGACGCATCGCGCATGTCGGTTCAGGCCACCGCCCAGCGTGTCAGCGACATCAAGGCCGAGGCCCGCGCGATCGGGCGTGAGATCGACGTCTACACCGTCGGCCAGGTCGTCTGCCGCCCCACCCAAAAGCAGGCCGACGAATATTATCACCACGCGGTCATCGACAATGCAGACTGGGGCGCGGTCGAACACATGCTGGCATTGAAGAACATCACCCGCGACACCGTGCCGCCAGAGGAATTCCTTGCCAAGCGCACCCATTATGCGGGCCACGGCATCGGCGGCTACCCACTCGTCGGCACGCCAGATTCGATCGCCGCCGAGCTTACCAACCTGAGCGAGGCCGGCGTTCGCGGCATCGCCGTGTCATTCGTCAATTATCTCGACGAATTGCCATATTTTCGCGATGAAGTTCTGCCACGCCTGCGACAGGCCGGCGTTCGCGCGGCCCACTCCTGAGCAGGGACTTGAACACAATGGGTGAATTTGGCATCGGTCAACCGGTTTCACGCAGCGAGGACCCCCGCCTGCTGCGTGGCCAGGGCAATTATATCGACGACATGGTGCTGCCTGGCATGGTGTTCGCGCACATCCTGCGTTCGCCGCTGGCGCATGCGCGCATCAAACGTATCGACATCGACACCGCGCGCGCCGCCCCGGGTGTGCTCGCGGTGATCACCGGCGCGGACTGGGCGGCCAGCGGCTTTGGTGGTCTGCCGGTCTCCACCGGCCCGGCGCGACGCGACGGACGTCCGATGTATCGCCCGCATTATCCCCCCATCGCATCGGACCGGGTGCGCTGGGTCGGCGATCCGGTGGCAATGGTCGTCGCCGACAGCCGCGCGCACGCCATGGACGCCGCCGAGTTGATCGTCATCGACTATGATCCCCTTCCCGCAGTCACCGACGCCGCTGCCGCGATCGTGGCCGGCGCGCCGCTGGTGTGGGAAGATTGCGACAACAACATCGCCTTTGTTGCCAGCGTCGGCAACGCCGCCGCGACCGACGCGGCCTTCGCGGGCGCCGCGCACGTGGTCCGCCAGCATTTCGACATCAACCGCGTTACCGCCGCAACCATGGAGCCGCGTGGCTGCATCGGCCAATACGACCCCGCCCTTGATCATTACACCATCACCACGACCT
>DAHWBL010000154.1 GCA_027323595.1 Acetobacteraceae bacterium
GCCGACGAGGTGCGCGCGCAGGGGCTGCCCGGCGACTATCCCACCGACATCGCCTATTTCACCCGCTACACCACCCACGAGCTGGCGCGGTTCGAGCTGCCGTCATCGAAGGCGGCGGCCGACATCGTGAAGGAGCTTGGCGGCTCCTGGAGTGCCGCCGAGCTGCCGCACCGGGTCAGCCAGATGTATGTCGAGCGGGTGCTGCTCCGCCACGCCGCCGCGCTGCCGTGTGTCACGCTGCGCCACCTCACGCGGGCGATCGACAGCATCGACCACGGCGACCATGTGGAGGTCGTCACCGAGCCTTCCGGCGGCGGCGCGCCCACCAGTTGGCGCGCCGGCTATGTGGTCGCCGCCGAGGGCGCGCGCAGCCGCACGCGCCAGGCGCTGGGCATCCGGCTCGAAGGCCCGGGCGTCGAGCGCAATTTCATGGGCGGGCGCATGCACGCGCTGTTTTTCCGCTCCACCGGGTTCTACGACATCGTGCCGCATCCCAAGGCCTGGATGTACTGGGCGTTCAACCCGCGGCGGCGGTCCTTCCTCGCCGCCGTCGATGGCAAGGTCGAGTTCAATTTCCATTGCCAGCTCTGGCCCGGCGACCCCGAGGAGCCCACCGAGGAGCAGGTGCGCCAGATGCTGTTCCAGGCGATGGGGCGGGAGTTTTCGCTCGAGGTGATCGGCCGCGCCTCCTGGACCGCGGGCCTTGCCCTGCTGGCGGATGGCTTCGGGCGCGGCCGCCAGTTCCTTGCCGGCGACGCGGTGCATCTGTTCACCCCCACCGGCGGGCTCGGCTACAACACCGCGGTCGAGGACGCGGTCAATCTGGGGTGGAAGCTCGCCGCCCTGGTGCAGGGCTGGGGCGGGCCGGGCCTGGCCGCGAGCTATGAGAGCGAGCGCCGGCCGGCGAGCGCGCGCAACCTCGCCTTCTCCCGCACATTCGCCGATTCGGTGGGGCTGTTCGCGCCCGACCCGCACATCGAGGACGACACGCCCGAGGGGGAGGCCGCGCGCGCCCACGCCGGCGACTACCTCAACCGCCATGCCCGCGCCGAGTTCGACATTCCTGGCATCACCTTTGGCATGCGCTATGACGGCTCGCCGATCATCCTGTCCGATGGCACCGCGCCGCCGCCCGACGAGGCCAACCGCTACATCCCCACCGCCTGCCCGGGTGGGCGGGCGCCGCATCTGTGGCTGGGCGACGGGCGCTCGCTGTACGATCTGTTCGGGCGCGATTTCACTTTGCTGCGACTGGGGCTGCGACTGGGGCCGCGCGGCCATGACACGCCGCACCCGCCGGCGCCGGCTGGCATGCCGCTCAGCGTGGTCGATCTGCCCGGCGAGGCGGCGCGCGATCTGTATGGCGCGGATTTCGTGCTGATCCGCCCGGATCAGATCGTCGCCTGGCGCGGCGCGCGGCCGCCCACCGAGGCCGAGCTGCGCCGCGCCTGCGGCTGGTAGGTAAGGCTCAACAGCTTGTGACACGCAGCACCGGCGCGCCCGTGGCAGTGTCGGCGATGGAGCGCCGTCGCTTCCATCATTCGCGCAGTGTCAAATGAAAAATATTTCCACCTCGGCCGCCACCGCCCAAACCATGCCATCGGACAGCGTGCTGCTGGTCGATGACGACGAGCTGGCGCGTCCGCTGGTGGCCGACCTGCTGCGCCAGGCCGGCTATGCGGTGACCGAGGCGGCCAATGCCCAGGCCGCGCTCAGCGCCGCGCGGGAGATGGCGCGGCTCGATCTGCTGGTCAGCGACGTGGTGATGCCGGGCCTCGGCGGGCCGCAGATGGTGGCGCTGCTGCGCGCCGAGCGGCCGGCGCTGCGGGTGGTGTTCATCACCGGCCATCCGGCCGGGCACGCGCTGGCGGGCGAGCGGGTGCTGTCCAAGCCGTTCACCGCCGCCGAGCTGCTGGACATCATGCGGGCCTGACCCATGCGGGCTTGACTCATCCGGGCTTGACCGGGGCGCCTTCGGCGATGTCTGCTGCCGCCAACAACCGGCGGCGGTGCCGCCTTGAGGGAGGCCAGTCATGCCCGACGATCATGCCGCGACGTCCGCCGCGCAGGGGCTCGCCAGCGGGCGGTTCGTGCGCAACTGCTGGTATGTCGCCGCCTGGGCCAGCGAACTTGCCGCCGACACGCTGCTGGCGCGCACCCTGCTCGATCGCCCGGTGCTGCTGTTCCGCCGCGAGGATGGCACGCCGGCGGCGATGGACGACACCTGCTCGCACCGCTTCGCCCCGCTGTCGATGGGCAAGAAACTGCCCGGGGACCGCGTGCAGTGCCCCTATCACGGGCTCGAATTCAACGCCGATGGGCAGTGTGTGCACAACCCGCACGGCAACGGCGCGATCCCGCAGGCGGCGCATCTGCGCGGCTACGGCGTGGTCGAACGCCACCAGATGATCTGGATCTGGATGGGCGACACACCCGCCGACCCGGCGAAAATCCCTGACTATGGCTGCATGGACAGCACCGACGCGCTGTTCATCACCGATCCGGGCTATCTGCTGATGCAGGCGGGCTATGAGCTGATCGTCGACAACCTGCTCGACCTCAGCCACACCACCTATCTGCATGACGGCATCCTGGGCAACGCCGAGACCGTGCATGCGCGGATCAATGTCGAGCAGGATGGCGACCTGATCACCGTGTCGCGCCCGATCGGCGATGTCACCACGCCGGGGCTGCTGCGCGGGCTGGCGACCTGGGAGTCGCCGCGCGGCGACCAGATTCAGACGATCCGCTGGTTCGCGCCGAGCTGCCTGCTGCTGCAGACCGGCGTGACCCCGGTCGGCCGGCCGCAGACCGAGGGCACCGGCTTTTACGCGGTGCATCTGCTGACCCCGCAGACCGCGCGCACCACCCATTATTTCTACACCGCCGCGCGCTGGAACCCGCTCACCACCGACGCCGCCCGCAATGCCGAGATCCGTGCCCACATCTACAAGATGCGCACCTACGCCTTCGCCGAGCAGGACGGCCCGGTGATCGAGGCGCAGCAGCGGCGGATCGACCAGCTCGGCGGCGCGCCGCGCCCGACCCTGCTGGCGATCGATGCGGGCCCGGTGCAATATCGCCGGGTGCTGGAGCGCATGCTGCGCGAGGAAGGCGGCGGGTAAAGCGGCTTGGCGATGGCGGCGGATCGGGTGTTTCCACCCGGTCCGATATTGCTCTAGAAGCTCCTCCGGTGAGACCAAGCCGAGCGCCGGGAGGATATCATGCCGATCAACAAGCTCTACCCATCCGCCAGCGAGGCGCTCGCCGGGCTGCTGCGCGATGGCATGACCATCATGTCCGGCGGCTTCGGCCTGTGCGGCATTCCCTCCAGCCTGATCACGGCGATCCGTGATTCGGGGGTGAAGGACCTCACCATCGTCTCCAACAATGCCGGCATCGACGAGGTCGGGCTGGGGCTGCTGCTGCAGACCCGCCAGGTGAAGAAGATGATCAGCTCCTATGTCGGCGAGAACGCCACCTTCGCGCGGCAATATCTGGAAGGCTCGCTGGAGATCGAGTTCAACCCGCAGGGCACGCTGGCCGAGCGCATCCGCGCCGGCGGCGCCGGCATCCCGGCCTTCTACACCCGCACCGGGGTCGGCACGCTGATCGCCGAGGGCAAGGAAACCCGTGAGTTCGACGGCCATGCGCACGTGATGGAGCGCGGGCTGTTCGCCGATCTGGCGATCATCCATGCCTGGATGGCCGACGAGGAAGGCAACCTGGTCTATCGAAAGACCGCACGCAATTTCAATCCGATGATGGCCACCGCGGCGAAGATGACGGTGGCCGAGATCGAGCATCTGGTGCCGGCGGGCAGCATCGACCCCGACCACATCATCACGCCTGGCATCTTCGTCAAGCGGATGGTCAAGCTGGTCGATCCGGACAAGCACATCGAGCAGCGCACCGTGCGCAAGCACGCGGTTTAAGGGGGGCACGACGATGGCATGGACCCGCGATGAAATGGCCGCCCGCGCCGCCCAGGAGCTGCGCGACGGCTTCTACGTCAATCTGGGCATCGGCATCCCCACCCTGGTCGCCAACCACCTGCCGCATGGCGTGTCGATCCAGCTGCACAGCGAGAACGGCATGCTGGGCATCGGCCCGTTCCCCTGGGAGGGCGAGGAGGATGCCGATCTGATCAACGCCGGCAAGCAGACCGTCACCGAGCTGCCGACCACCTCGTTCTTCGATTCCGCCGCCAGCTTCGCGATGGTGCGCGGCGGGCACATCGACATCTCGATCCTGGGCGCCCTGCAGGTGGCCGAGAACGGCGACCTCGCCAACTGGATGATCCCGGGCAAGATGGTCAAGGGCATGGGCGGGGCGATGGACCTCGTCGCGGGGGTGCCGCGGGTGGTGGTGCTGATGGAGCATGTCGCCAAGGGTGAGCCGAAGATTTTGAAGCACTGCACGCTGCCGCTCACCGGCAGCCGGGTGGTGGATCTGATCATCACCGACCTCGCGGTGTTCGACGTGAAGCGCACCGGCCCGGCGCAGCTCACGCTGGTCGATGTCGCGCCGGGGGTGAGCCTGGACGAGCTGCGCGAAAAGACCGAGGCGCCGTTCTACGTCAGCCCCATGCTGAAGGTCTGATGGTGATCGCTGCGCGATGAGTCGGCGCCGGCCCCGCCTTTCGCCGGGCGCCGGTTTTGTCATATCACGCCCCGCGCTGGCCCACTGGTCAGCGCCGGCCTGGGCGGTAAGACTGCGTCCATGACCAGTCGCCGCACACGCCTCGCCAGCCTGATCGTCGCCTGCGCCCTGTTCATGCAGAATCTGGACAGCACGGTGATCGCCACCGCGCTGCCGCAGATGGCGCGCTCGTTCGGCGCCGACCCGGTGCATATGAGCGTGGCGCTCACCTCCTATCTGATCGCGCTGGCGGTGTTCATTCCGGCCAGCGGCTGGGTGGCGGACCGCTATGGCGCGCGGCAGGTGTTCCGCGCCGCCATCGCGGTGTTCACCATCGGCTCGATCCTGTGCGGGCGGGCCGACAGCCTGGCCTTCCTGGTGGTCTCGCGGGTCATCCAGGGCATCGGCGGGGCGATGATGGTGCCGGTCGGGCGGCTGGTGCTGCTGCGCACGGTGCCGAAAAACGAGATGGTGGCGGCGATGTCGTGGCTGACCATGCCGGCCATGCTGGGGCCGGTGGTGGGGCCGCCGCTGGGCGGCTTCATCGTCACCAACACCAGTTGGCGCTGGATTTTCGATCTCAATGTACCGATCGGCGTGCTCGGCGTGGTGCTGGTGTCGCTGTTCATCGACGAGGCGCGTGACCCCGACCCCGCGCCGTTCGATGGCTGGGGGCTGGTGTGGTCGGGCCTCGCGCTCGCCACCATCATGATGGGGTTCGAGACGCTGGGGCGGCATCTGGTGCCGCCGGCCTGGACCGGGGCGCTGATCGGCACCGGGCTGCTCGCCGGGCTGCTGTATGTGCTGCACGCGCGCCGCACGCCGCGGCCGCTGCTCGATCTGGGGCTGCTGCGCATTCCCACCTTCGCGATCTCGTGCACCGCCGGCACGCTGTTTCGCTTCGGCGTCGGCGCGCTGCCGTTTTTGCTGCCGATGATGCTCCAGCTCGATTTCGGCTACAGCGCCGAGCAGTCCGGGCTCACCACCTTCGCCACCGCCGCCGGGGCGCTGATGGTCAAGCCGCTGGCCTCCGGCGTGCTGCGCCGGTTCGGGTTTCGCGACACGCTGTTCTGGAACGGGCTGGTCGCCTCGGTGCTGCTGGCGGTGTGCGCCGCCTTCCGCCCGGGCTGGCCGAACTGGGCGATGTTCGCGCTGCTGCTGGTCGGCGGCACGTTTCGCTCGTTGCAGTTCAGCGCCTTCAACACGGTGGTCTATGCCGACATCCCGCGCGCCAGGATGAGCGGGGCGACCAGCCTGTATTCGACGGTGCAGCAACTGTCGATGACCATCGGCATCACCATCGGTGCGGCCTCGCTGGAGGTGGCGCGGGCCTTCACCGGCAGTGCCGTGCCCAGCGTGGGGGATTTCTCGGTGGCGTTCGGGTGCGTCGGGCTGCTGGCCATCGCCGCCTCGCCGCTGGTGCTGGGCATCGCGCGCGACGCCGGGGCGGAGATGAGCGGCAATCTGCGCGGTCGGCCGGTGCCCGCCCCGGTCAGCGCGGCACCACCAGAGGGATCGGCGCCGGCGCGTCGGTGATCAGCACCGGGCCGGTGCCGGCGGCGTCGCCGTCGGCCTGGAGCTTCACCTCCGCGCCGTTCAGAATCTCGATGTGGCTGGCCCGGCGCAGCACCAGGCCCGGGACGCGCGGCAGCAGCCCCAGCGGCAGCGCCAGCCCGCACAGGGCGGTGGGCAGCGCGCCGCCATGGGCGAACAGCGCCACGATGAAGCCGGGGCGCGCGTGGTCGGCCTCGGCGGCGAGCAGATGGTTGCCGCCATATAGCCGGCCCTTGCAGATGATCGCGCTGGCCGCCTCGACGGGCGCGCCGTCCAGCCGCAGCGCCAGCGTCGGCCCGGTCCCGCGCGCCAGCTCGCGCGCGCCCTGCAAAGCATAGGCCCCCTGGCCGAACAGGCGCTTGAGCGTCGGCGACAGGTGATGCACCACCCGCGCGTCGAACCCTGCGCCCAGCATCTGCACGAACTGCCGCGACGGCCCCGCGCCAGGCCCGATGGATCGCGCGAGGCCGGGCAGCAGGTCGCGGGTGCGGCGGAAGGCGAGGCTGGCGGCGATGGCGCGCGGCTGTGCCGGCAGGCCCAGCTCATGGGCGAGCACGTTGGCGGTGCCGAGCGGGATGATGCCGAGCGCGCTGGTGCTGCCGGCCAGGCCCTGCGCCACCTCGGCGATGGTGCCGTCGCCGCCGGCGGCGACCACCAGCGCGCGGCCGGCGGCGGCGGCCGCGGCGGCGAGTTCGGTGGCATGGCCGCGGTGGCGGGTGCGGGCGATCTCGACGCGGATGGCGTTGCCGGCGAGCAGATCGAGCACCTGCCACAGCAGGGCGGCGCGGCGGCGGCCGGCGATCGGGTTGAAGATGACGAGCAGTGCGGCGCGCCCTCCCCGGCGGGCGGTGGAACCACCATCCATAGCCGCGCGCGGTTGCGCGGCGATGACATAAATGCGTCGGCGCGATGACATTGCCCGAATCGCGAAAACCTTGTGCGGGTCATCGAAACTTCACTGACGCGACGCGGCCGGGGTCGTATGTGCTGCCGCCCGAGCAGCCAGGACCCACACATGAACGCGCCGATCGGCAGGATGGCCTACCGCACCGTCTTTATTTCAGACACGCATCTGGGCACGCGCGGCGCGCGCAGCGATTTCCTGGTGGATTTCCTGCGCTCCATCCAGTGCGACACGCTGTATCTGGTCGGCGACATCATCGATGGCTGGCGGCTGCGCAAATCCTGGTACTGGGACGCGCAGTGCGACGAGGCGCTGCGCCTGGTGCTGAAGCTCGCGCGCAATGGCACCAGGGTGGTCTATATCCCCGGCAACCATGACGAGATGTTCCGCGGCTGGCTGCCGATGGGGCTCGAAGTGGGCGGCGTGCAGCTGCGGGCCGAGGATGTGCACACCACCGCCGACGGCCGGCGGCTGCTGGTGATGCATGGCGACGAATTCGATTCGGTGGTGCGCTACGCACGGTTTCTCGCCTTGCTGGGCGATGGCGCCTACACGCTGGCGCTGCTGCTGAACCGGTATTTCAACGCCGTGCGGCGGCGGCTGGGCTATCCGTACTGGTCGCTGTCGGCGTGGCTGAAGCGGCAGGTGAAGGAGGCGGTGAAGGCGATCGCCCGGTTCGAGACCGCGCTGGTCGACGAGGCGCGCCGGCGCGGGCTGGACGGGGTGGTGTGCGGCCACATCCACCATGCCGAGATGCGCGATGTCGGCGGCGTGCTGTATCTCAATGACGGCGACTGGGTGGAGAGCTGCACCGCGCTGGTCGAGCACGAAGACGGGCGGCTGGAGCTGGTGGACTGGGCGGCGGCGCGGCGGCTGTCCTTCTTCGAGGCGCGCGGCGCGGAGTTGCAGCTTGCCTGACGGGATGATGGAGCCGCTGATCCAGGCACAGCCAGGGATTGGCGGGAGGCGGATCCTGCTGGTCAGCGACGCCTGGGTGCCGCAGGTCAATGGCGTGGTGCGCACGCTGGCCACGCTGGCGCGCGAGCTTGGCGCGATGGGCCATGTGGTGGAGGTGATCGGGCCGGAGCGGTTCCGCACGCTGCCGTGCCCGACCTATCCCGATATCCGTCTGGCGCTGCGCCCCGGCCGGGGGCTGGCGCGCGCGGTGGCGGATTTCGCGCCCGGGCATGTGCACATCGCCACCGAAGGGCCGCTGGGGATGGCGATGGCGCGGCTCGCCCGCCGGCGCGGCTGGCGCTTCACCACCTGCTTCGCCACCCGCTTTCCCGACTATATCGCCGCGCGCACCGGGCTGCCGGCGGGCTGGTTCTATGCCTGGCTGCGGCGCTTTCATAATCGCGGCGACGGCACGCTGGTCGCCACGATGAGCCTGGGCAGCGAGCTGGCCGGGCGGGGCTTTCGGGAGGTGCGGCCGTGGACGCGCGGGGTCGATCTGGCGGCGTTCCACCCGCAGGTGGCGGGTGTGGCGGACGCCTATCCGGGGCTGGCGCGGCCGATTTTCGCCTATGTCGGACGGGTGGCGGTGGAGAAGAACATCGAGGCGTTCCTGCGGCTCGATCTGCCCGGCAGCAAGGTGGTGGTGGGCGACGGGCCGCAGCGCGCGGCGCTGGAGCGGGCATTTCCGGCGGTGCGCTTCACCGGCGCGCGCTTCGGCGCGGCGCTGGCGGCGAGCTATGCGGCGGCGGACGTGTTCGTGTTTCCCTCGCGCACCGACACGTTCGGGCTGGTGCTGCTGGAGGCGCTGGCCTGTGGCACGCCGGTCGCGGCCTATCCGGTGACCGGGCCGGTGGATGTGCTGGCGGGGGCGGCGGGGCATGTGGGGATGATGGACACGGACCTGCGCCGCGCGGCGCTGGGCGCGCTGGGCGCGGACCCGGCGGTGTGCCGCGCCCATGCCGAGCGGTTTTCCTGGCGGGCCTGCGCCGAGCTGTTCCTGCGGCATCTGGTGCCTGCCGGAATCTAACCCGGCTTGCGCCCGGCCCCCGCTTGCGCCCGGCGCGGCGGTGTCCCATCTGGCGTGGATGAACATTGCATCTCAGGCGCCCGACCTGGTCGGGTGGCACGGCACCACCATTTTATGTGTCCGCTCCGGCGGGCACGTCACCATGGCCGGCGACGGCCAGGTCACGCTCGGGCAGACCGTGATCAAGGCGAACGCGCGCAAGGTGCGGCGCATCGGCGGCGGCGACGTGCTGGCCGGGTTCGCCGGCGCCACCGCCGACGCCTTCACCCTGCTGGAGCGGCTGGAAGCCAAGCTGGAGCGCTATCCGGGGCAACTGGAGCGCGCCTGCGTCGAGCTGGCGAAGGATTGGCGCACCGATCGGTATCTGCGCCGGTTGGAGGCGATGCTGGCGGTGGCGGACGTGGCGCACAGCTTCACCCTGACCGGGCAGGGCGACGTGCTGGAGCCGCAGGACGGGGTGATCGCGATCGGCTCGGGCGGCAATTACGCGCTGGCCGCGGCGCGCGCGCTGATGGGCATCGAGGCGCTGTCGAGCGAGGAGATCGCCCGCCGCGCGATGGGCATCGCCGCGGAGATCTGTGTCTACACCAACCATAATCTCGTGGTGGAGACGCTGTGATGGAGGTGCCGACCTTTTCGCCGCGCGAGATCGTGGGCGAGCTCGATCGCTTCATCGTCGGCCAGAACGACGCCAAGCGCGCGGTGGCGGTGGCGCTGCGCAACCGCTGGCGCCGCCAGCAGCTTCCCGATGAGCTGCGCGAGGAGGTGGTGCCCAAGAACATCCTGATGATCGGCCCGACCGGCTGCGGCAAGACCGAGATCGCGCGGCGGCTGGCCAAACTGGCGCAGGCGCCGTTCCTGAAGGTGGAGGCGACCAAGTTCACCGAGGTCGGCTATGTCGGGCGCGATGTGGAGAGCATCGTGCGCGACCTGGTCGAGGTGTCGATCAACATGCTGCGCGACAGCCGCCGCCGCGATGTGGCGGCACAGGCCGAGCTGGCCGCCGAGGAGCGGCTGATCACCGCGCTGGTGGGCGAGAACGCGGCGGCCGACACCCGCGGCAAGTTCCGCCGGATGCTGCGCGGCGGCGAGCTGGAGGACAAGGAGCTGGAGATCGCGCTCAGCGAGCCGCCGGCGATGCCGATCGGGCAGTTCGACATGCCCGGCATGCCGCCTGGCCAGGCGATCAATCTGGGCGAGATGATGAAGGGGATGTTCGGCCGGCAGCCGAGCAAGCGCAGCATGCGGGTGGACGCGGCGCGCGCGGCGCTGCAACGCGAGGAGGCGGACCGGCTGCTCGACGCCGACAGCCTCGCCCGCGACGCGGTGGGCCACGCGCAGGACCACGGCATCGTGTTTCTCGATGAGATCGACAAGATCTGCGCGCGCACCGGCGAGGGCGGGGTGCGCGGCGGCGACGTGTCGCGCGAGGGGGTGCAGCGCGACCTGCTGCCGCTGATCGAGGGCACCACGGTTTCCACCAAATACGGGCCGGTGCGCACCGACCATATCCTGTTCATCGCCTCGGGGGCGTTTCACATCGCCAAGCCGTCCGACCTGCTGCCCGAGTTGCAGGGGCGGCTGCCGATCCGCGTCGAGCTGGCCGCGCTGTCGCGCGACGATCTGCGCCGGATCATGACCGAGCCGGAACATTCGCTGTTGAAGCAGTATGTCGCGCTGATGCGCACCGAGGGGCTGGAGCTCGCCTTCGCCGATGACGCGGTGGACGCGCTGGCGGAGCTTGCCGCCGACATCAATGAGCGGGTCGAGAACATCGGCGCGCGGCGGCTGGCCACGGTGCTGGAGCGGCTGCTGGAGGAGATCAGCTTCACCGCGTCGGACCGGGGCGGGCAGGCGGTGCTGGTGGATGCCGCGCTGGTGCGCGAGCGGGTGGCGCCGCTGGCCGGGCGCGGCGATCTCAGCCGGTTCATCCTGTGAGTCTGGCGGAGCTGTCGGCATCGTTCGTGCGGCCGGCCGAGCCGAGCGCGGCCGCGGCGATCGGGGCGATCGGCGAGGAGCTTGAACTGTTCGACGACTGGATGGAGCGCTACCAGCAGATCATCGACTGGGGCCGGCGGTTGCCGGACTATCCGGCCGAGTGGGCGGATGCGGCGCATCGCATCGAGGGCTGTCAGTCCAAGGTGTGGATGGCCGCGACGGCGGCGGAGGGCGCGCTGTATTTCGCCGGCGCGTCGGATGCGGCGATCGTCTCGGGGCTGGTGGCGCTGATGCTGCGGGTTTATTCCGGTCGGGAGCCGGCGGAAATTCTTGCCACGGACCCGGTTTTTCTGAAGGATCTGGGGCTGATCGAGGCGTTGTCCACCAATCGGGGCAACGGCATCGCGGCGATGGCGCGCGCGATCCAGGCGGCGGCGCGCGCGGCGGCTGGCGGCAATGGGTAGATACCGAACTTGATCCTGCCGCAGCGCGCGACCAGATCGAGAAGACATTTTGCGTCAGGAGGCACCATGCGAGAGCCAGGACCCGATCATCCGATCAGCATTGTGCCCGCCGGGGCCACGGTTTCGGTGCATTTTGGCGGCATGGAGATTGCGCGCAGCGAACGCGCGCTGCGCATGCGCGAGACGACGATGGCGCCGGTGCTGTATGTGCCGCGGGAGGATG
>DAHWBL010000383.1 GCA_027323595.1 Acetobacteraceae bacterium
CGCCCACGACCTCATCGACGGCGCGGACATAGGTGTCGGAGGCGGCATGGTTGGGCGCGCCGAACGGGCCGAACAGCTTGCGGCAGCAGGAAATGCCGATGAGGGGCTTCATCCGGGCAGGGTCATCTGAGCGGTGTCATCCGGGCAGTGTCATCTGGGCGGGGCCATCCGGGCGAGAGGGTTATCCGGTTCGAGTGGCGCGAGGGTGTCGGGCGAAGCAGGCAATTTGAAGGCCAATCGGTGAGCGGGAGGTTGCAAACGCCCGATTTTGTCCCGGGTGGGTCAATTATTGGTCACTGACGCTGAACAGGCTGTCCGGATAGGTGGCGCCGAACTGCATGTCCGACAGCGACACCCTGGTCTGTCGGCGCTGCGCGTCGGTGACGATCCATTGCACGAGGATCAGCGGGCGGTCGCGGAAGATGAGGGTGAGGCTGCCCTCGCCGGGGGTGGCGGCACGGGTGAGGGTGAGCGAGATGAGCCCGGCGTCGCGCTCGACGGCGAGAATTTTGAGGCTGCCGTCGTCGAGATCGATGCGCTCGGCGAGCAGGATGCCGAGCGGGGTGCGGGCGAGCGGGATGGTGGTGGTCTGGCCCAGCTCGCTGTCGTGGAAGGTGAGCTGGCCGCCGCCGGCGACCAGCAGCAGCGGCGAGGGCTTGTCATATTCGAAGCGCATCCGGCCGGGGCGCACCAGCCAGGCGGTGCCGCGGCTGATCTGGCCGGAATCGGCGGCCTGGATGAAGCGCGCCTTGAGGCTGCGCAGCGCGTTGAGCCAGGTGCCGATGCGGGCGATGTCGGCGTGGTCGGTGGCGGTGGTGGCGGCGGCGGGAAGGGCCAGCAGCAGCGGGGCGGCGAGCAGGGCGCGGCGGGCGATCATGTCGGTTTGCGCGCGCGCGGCGCGCGGCCTGGCCAGCTCACGATATGGTGCTCCAGCGGGCCGGCGGTGCGTTCACTGACGGCGCGGTCGCGCACCGAGATGCCGGCCTGGTGGACGGTCTCGGGGTCGCCGGAGACCAGCGGGTGCCACCAGGCGAGGTCGCGGCCTTCCTCCAGCCGGCGATAGGCGCAGCTCGGCGGCAGCCAGTCGATGGCGGCGACCTCGGCTTGGGTGAGGCGCACGCAGTCGGGCACGCGGCGGCGGCGCTGCGCGTAATCGGTGCAGCGGCAGGTCTGCAGATCGAGCAGGCGGCAGGCGACGTTGGTGAAGGAGAGGCTGTCATCCTCCTCGTGCCGCAATTTGTGCAGGCAGCAGCGGCCGCAGCCGTCGCACAGCGATTCCCACTCCGCGGTGGTCATTTCGGCGAGTGTTTTGCGGCGCCAGAACGCGGGTTCGGACACGAGAGGGGCAGTGCTCAGCGGGGCGCGGCCAGCGGCTGGGAGCGCACCGCGCCGGTGGGGGCGGGGCTGGCGGGCGGCGGTGCGCCGGGTGGCGGATCAAGCCGCGGGGCGGGCGCGGCGGCGGGGGCGCCGTAGCGCATCAGGATGGCGCGCAGCGGGTCCGCGCCGGGGTTGTTGACCTCCATCTGCATGGTGATCTGCCGGGCCGCCAGCGGCTTGCCGTAATAGGCGTTGTTGGCCTTGGTGTCGGTGGCGACGATGCTGCCGCTGAGCGAGATTCCGGCGAACAGGCCACGCGATTTTTGAAACGCGATGATGTCGGCGCCGATCGCCGCGGTGGTGGCGGCCTCGGCGCCGCCGCCATAGCTGGCGATGGCGAGGTCGGCCGAGGCGCCGAGCTTGAGCTGGTCGTCCATCACCGAGGCGAGGCCCTTGTCGGTCAGGATGGCCATCAGCAGGGCGCTGTCCTGGATGCCGACCTGAAAGCCGAAGCTGCCGCTGCCCAGGCTGTAGAAGGCGGGGTCGGACCAGGAGCCGGCGCCGTCGCGGGCGAGCAGCACGCACGAGCCGCCCTGGCCGCCGAGCAGGAAGCTGGCCTTGAACAGCCGCGGGCAGACCATCACCCCGCGCGCCTTGCGCAGGAAATCCACCACGTTGGGGTCGGGCGGGTTGCCGACGATCTCCTGCACCGACAGGGTGGCGCGATCGACCAGCGCCTGCTGGTCGGACTGGGCGCGCGCGGTGGCGGGCAGCAGACAGGCGGCGGTCAGCAGGCAGAGTGTCGCCCGGATGGCGGTGGCATATCGCATCGCGGCCTCCTTGTTGGCGGCGCACACTGCACCGGCGCGCCGCGTCGGCTCAAGTCGGGCTGTGTGACGCTTGGTTTCAGGAGGGCGCATCAGCCGATCGCGACCTCGTCATTGACGCAGACCACGCGCCAGCCGGCGGCCTCGCGGTCGAGCCGGGTGAGCGAGAGATTGCCGACCGAGAAATGCAGCGCCTGGTCGGGGCCGATGCGCAGCGCGTGGGCGATGGCGGCACGGATGGCGCCGCCGTGGCTGACGATGACGCTGTCGCCGCCGTGGCTGGCGATGGCCTCGATCGCCGGGCCGACGCGGGCGATGACGTCGGCCATGCTCTCGCCGCCGGGCGGGCGCTCGGCGCCGGCGAGCGGCCAGAAGGCGTGCGCGGGCTCGGCCAGCAGCGGCGGCAGACGGTCATGCGCCAGGCCCTGCCACTGGCCGAGCGACTGCTCGATCAGCGCCGGCTCCTCGGTGAGGGCGGCGGCGGGGTAGCCGGCGGCGAAGATCGTCTCGGCGGTGCGGCGGGTGCGCGACAGCGGCGTGCACAGCCAGCGCGCCGGGCGCGGCAGGCGGGCGGCCAGAACCTCATAAATGCGGCGGTGCGCCACCAGCCCCTCGGGGCAGAGCGCGACATCCATGGTGCCGTACAGGAACGCGCGGGCGTTCTGCTCGACCAGCGCATGGCGGATCAGCCAGAGCCTCGCGGTCATTCGCCGATGCTCAGCAGCGCGCCCGAGCGCCGCGCGGCGCGGAACTGCGCGGCGAACAGGGCGGCGCCGGCGGCCAGCCACACGAGGTTGAGCCCGGCGGCGGCGGCCAGATGGCGCCAGGCGATCACGCCCGGGCCGAGCAGCGCGCGCATGCCCTCGAACACGTGCGCCGACGGCAGCAGCAGCGCCACCGGTTGCAGCCAGCCGGGCAGCGAGGCGACCGGGTAATAGATCGCCGACAGCGGGGCGAGGCCGAACAGCACCGACCAGGCGAGCGCTTCGGCACCCGCGCCGTGGCGCAGGATCAGCGCCACCACTCCGAGCGCGACCGCCCAGCCCATCAGCATCAGATTGGCGAAGAACAGCACCAGCACCGGGCCGGCGGCGAACAAATTGAAGCCATACAGCGCCCAGGCCAGCAGGATCGCGGGCAGCACGCCGGCGGCCATGCGGATGGCGGCCATGCCGATCAGGGCGGCGACCAGCTCCCACGGCCGCAGCGGGCTGACGAACACGTGGCCCAGATTGCGCGACCAGAGTTCCTCCAGGAACGAGATGGCGAAGCCCATCTGGCTGCGCAGGGTGATCTCCCACAGCAGCACCCCGCCGAGCAGCAGCCCGGCGGCGATGGCCAGCGTGCCCGAGCCGCGGCTGGCCAGATAGCGCGCGGTGAAGCCCCAGATGCACATCTGCAGGGTGGGCCAGTAGGCGAGTTCGAGCAGGCGTGGCCAGGAGCGGCGGAACAGCGCGAGGTGGCGATACATCAGGCCCCAGATTCGGCGTGCGCTGAGGCGGGCGGCGGCGTTCATACGACATGCTCCGTTGGCGCGCGGGCGATATCCAGAAACACCTGTTCCAGATCCTCGCGGCCATAGCGCGAGATCAGCTCGGCGGGGGCGCCGCGATCGACGATGCGGCCGGCGCGCAGCATGACCACGTCGGAGCACATGCGTTCCACCTCCGCCATGTTGTGCGAGGCGAGCAGGATGGTGCAGCCGCTTTGCGCGCGATAGCGTTCGAGCAGCGAGCGCACGAAATCGCCGGTGTCGGGGTCAAGGCTCGCGGTGGGTTCGTCGAGCAGCAGCAGCTCGGGGCGGTTGATCAGCGATTTGGCCAGCGCCACGCGGGTTTTCTGGCCGGCGGAGAGCTGTCCGGCGGGGCGGTCGAGCAGGGTGGTGAGATCGAGCAGGTCGGCCAGCTCGGCGATGCGGGCTTGTGTGCGCGGCACGCCGTAGAGATGGGCGTAGACGCGCAGATTTTCGGCCACACTCAGCCGGTGCGGCAGCGAGATGTAGGGCGAGGAGAAATTCATCCGCGCCAGGGCGGCGAAGCGGTCGGTTGCCATGTCGTGGCCGAGCACCTGGATGCGCCCGGCGGTGGGCAGCAGCAGGCCGAGCAGCATGGCGATGGTGGTGGTCTTGCCGGCGCCGTTGCCGCCGAGCAGGCCGATGGTGGCGCCGGTGGGGATGCGGAAGCTGACATCGTCCACCGCCAGCGTCGGGCCGTATGATTTGGTGAGATGTTCGACCACGACCGCGTCCATGCCGCCCGTGTAGGGCGGGCGCGGGGCGCTGCCAAGGGATCAGTTTGCGCGGGTGAGGGATCAGTTGGCGCGGGTGAGGGCCAGTGCCGGGCCTTCGAGCAGGCGGTAGCCCAGCGTGATCGCCTGGTCGAGGCGGCCACGGTCGGGGATGTCGGTGAGCAGGGTCGGGTGGGTCATCGCCGGCAGGTCGTCGGACCAGGTGGCTTCGTCCAGATCGGCGCCGAGGCGGTGGGCGGCGAGCAGGGTGCCGCCGCCGCAGATCATGGTCTGGTAGAAGCGGGTGCGGGCGAATTCGAGGCCGGTGATGGCGGCGTCGGGGGCGGCGAGCAGGTCGGCGGCGGCCAGGCGCAGCACCACCTGGCCGCGCAGCCGCGCCGGCAGCGCGGCATCGAAGCGGGCGAAGGTGGCGGTGCGCAGCGAGGCGACCGACAGATCGAGGATGAAGGGGCCGGCGAGGCGCAGCTCGGCGGGGTCGGTGAGCAGGGCGAGCAGGCGGCGGTCCAGGGTGCGGCGCAGCCGGCGCAGCAGCCACGGGTCGGTGGCGAGGTCGCGGCCGGGGGCGAGCGCGCCGGCCAGCTCATGCAGGTCCAGAAAGCGATGTTCGAGATGCAGCACCGGGGGTTTGGCGGCGCGGGCATGGTCGTGGGAATGCTGGGGGGAATGGTCGGGGGCGCGGAAGATGCGGCGGCGGCGGGCGAAGCGGGCGACGTCGGCCTGGGCCAGCGCGGCCTCGATGCTGGCGAGT
>DAHWBL010000413.1 GCA_027323595.1 Acetobacteraceae bacterium
ATTGAACATGGTGGGCAGTAGAAGTGGAGAGATCGAGTTTGCCGCAATGAAAGAGGATGACTGTTCGGAATCGATCACGAGATTTGAAACCTCTGGCAGGACACGTCGACGACGCTGACCGAGCGGCTGATGCCGCCGCGGCTGGACCAGTTGGCATGGTCGATCAGGATTTCGCGTGGCGAGACGACCGAGCGGACCACCGAGACGTGGCCCAGGCGCATGCGGCCGTTGGCGCGGAAATTGAGGATGGCGCCGGGCGCGGGCGTGGCACCGCGATCATAGATGCCGGCGGCGTTGTCCCACCAGTTGGCGGCGTTGCCGGACAGCTCGATGCCGGTTTCGGCGCGGGCGAAGGTGACGCACTGCATGCCGCCGCCGATGCCGCGACGGGCCAGCGAGCCGTGGCCGGCGTTGCGGATGGGGCTGTGCTGGGCGGATCTGGCGGAGGAGGAATCGGAGCTGGCGGCGTGGGCGGGGGCGGTGATCAGGGCGGTGAGGGAACTGGTCATGAGCAGGGCGGCAAGGGCGCTGATCCTGGTCATCAGGCTGGAGAGCCTGCCTCGCGAGCTGCTGTTGCCGTGCCGCATGAAATCGTCCCTGTAGGTAAAAATACGCCCTGTTCCGCTACCAACGGTACGGGCTTGCCGCAACCCGTGGGGGAGAGTCTGCCATGCGAATGTTGCAAATCATTTCAAACGGCGGTGTCGGGAGGCTGAATAAACCGACAGAAATCCTAATTATCATCTGTGATGGAAATGTCACAGGTGCATAAAACAGGGCCGACATTGATACATGTCGGCCCCGTCATATTCGCAGGACATGCCGACTCGGCGGTCGGAGCGCGCGCCGGGCGCCATGGCGCGGCGACGGCGCTTGCGGGCCGGTCGATGCTCTATTTGCAGGCGTTGATCATGATCTCGACGAGGCAGCGCGGGTTGGCCATGTTGGCCTCGATGCAGGCGCGGGCCGGGGCCTGGCCGGGTTCCAGCCAGGCGGTCCAGACCGCGTTCATGGCGTCGCGGTCGCGGATGTCCTTCACCCAGATGTGCGCCTGAAGCAGGCGTGATTTGTCGGTGCCGTGCTGCTCCAGCGCGGCGTCGATCTGCGCCAGCACGTCCTTGGTCTGGCCGGTGATGTCGGCGTCGAGATTTGTCGCGACCATGCCCTGGAGGTACACAAAGCCATGATATTCCACGGCTTTGGACAGGATTGCGTTGGCGTCGGTCCGGATGATGCGGCTCATGGGAGGCTCCTGGTGGATGGATCAGTTGTGCCGCGCGGCGGGAGCGGCGGCGGGTTGGGGGGCGGTGTCGGCGCTGTCGTCGCGCAGGTTGGCGGTGCTGCCGCGCACGCAGCTATCGACGTCGTTCAGGTAGGAATGCAGCTCGGTCATCTGGTTGATCGGGTTGGAGGGAAGCTGTCCGCCGGCATAGGGGGTGCCGATGGTGGCGTCATGGTAGCCAGCGCCGCGATTCTGTCGGTTCTGGATCGACTCCGACTGCGCCCGGCAATCGGCCAGGGTGGCTTCGTCCTGGCGTGAGCGCGCGCCCGAGGCGCAGCCGGCGAGGGTGAGCGCGGCCAGCAGAAGGCCGGCATGGCGGATGGATGGGCGGGTCATGCGGGCTCTCCGTGGGGGTGGGTCGGCTGGCGCGGCGGTGGCAGGGCGGCGAGGCGGCCGCGCAGGCTGTGTTCGTCGAAGCCGGCCTGCGCCGTCAAGGGGGCGGTGGCGGCGGCGCGCAGCAGGGCGGGGTGTAGTTCCGCGCCGTCGGGGGCGAGGTGGAACAGGCCGCGCGCCCAGCCGGCGCGGGCGAGCAGGTCAACCAGCGCCAGCAGCCGCACGCACAGCGACAGGCCGATGGTGGTGTGGATGCCGCTGTCGCGGTCAATGGCGGCGGCCCAGCAGCGCGCGTCGGTGTCGGCGAGCGCGAGGTCGGCGGTGCCGCCGTCGGGGCGGTGGAAGCGAAACAGCCTGGCCGCGCCCCATTGCGCCTGTCCGGCGGCGTCGCGCGCCTGTTCCCAGGCGGCCATCAGCGCCCGCGCGCTGACCGGCGGCAGCGCCTCGGGCGGCATCGGCACCGAATAGATCATGGTGCCGTCGGGCGCGGCGGCGACCTGGATGGTTGCGCGGTGGGTCATGGGTGCATGATGGTGGTTTGCCCGCCGCCCGCAAGGCGGGTGGGGTCAGGTGGTGAGATCGGCGAGCGCCTGCGGGGTGTCGAAATCGCGCAGCACCGCGTCGCTGGCGGTCTCGACCTCGGCGATCTGGTCGGCGTGGGCATGCAGCAGCGCGCGCGCGCCCTGGTCGCCGGACAGGGTGGCGATTTCGGCGAAATGGCGGCGGTCCCACAGCACCGGGTTGCCGGCCGCCCCCGCATGCACCGGGCGGACGATGGTGCGGCCCGCATCGGGGTTCCAGGCGGCGATCAACCGGTCGAGCAGGGGGGCGGTGATCAGCGGCATGTCGCCCAGGCAGACCAGCGCGGCGGCGGCCTCCGGCGGCAGGGCGCGCAGGCCGGCGCGCAGGCTGGCGGACTGGCCGGAGGCGTGGTCGGGCGCGTGGATGATGCGCACCTGGCGACCGGCCAGCGCGGCGGCGATTTCCTGATGCTGGTGGCCGGTGACGACGATCACCGGGCGGGCGCGGCTGGCCAGGACGGTATCGACGACATGGGCGAGCATCGGCCGGCCGTCCGGCAGGGCGATGAGAAGCTTGTTGCGCGGCGCCATGCGGCTGGAGGCGCCGGCGGCGAGCACGATGGCGGCGACCTGGCGGGAGGGCGCGGGCACCGCGCGGGCGCGCGGCAGGCCGCGGGTGGGGGTGTCCTTCAGCAGCCCGCCGACGCCCATGCGGGCGATCTGCGCGCCGGTCACCGGTTGGCCGGCGAACAGGCGGGCGAGCACCATGTCGATGCCGTTCGGGCGGGGGCTGCGCGCGCAGCCAGGCAGCACCAGCGCCGGGCGGGCGCCGATATGGCCGAGGCAGATCAGATTGCCCGGGTCCACCGGCATGCCGAAATGGTCGATCGCGCCGCCGGCGGCGACGATGCCGGCGGGGCCGACGTCGCGGCGGTCCACCACCGCGGAGGCGCCGGCGACCAGCAGGATGTCGGGCGCCTGGACGAGCAAGGCGGCCAGTTCGGCGGCGATGGCCTCGGTGGTATGGGCGCAGACGCGGGCCTCCAGCAGGGTGCCGCCGAGGCCCTCGACGCGGGCGCGGGTGGCCTCGATGGTGCCGTCCAGGATGCTGCGCTTGAGGCCGGGCAGGGTGGACAGCACCAGCCCGACCCGGCGCGGGGTGAAGGGATGC
>DAHWBL010000426.1 GCA_027323595.1 Acetobacteraceae bacterium
GGCCATGATCGCCCAGGTGTCGATCACGGCCGAACTGATCGGCACCGGCCCCAGATGAAACAGCGCGATGCTGGCGAGCGGCGAGGTCATCGCACCCTCCCCAGACGACGGACCACCAGTGCGCGGCCCGCCACAATTCCCGCCGTGGTGGCCAGCAGAGGTGCGGCGCCGAGAGTGGCGACAAGCCAGAGCAGGGCGGCAAGAAACAAAAAACGCCCGATCGCGGCGACGATGCCGATGATCGGGATGCGACGTCGGGTGAGCAGCCCGACATTCCACCACACGGCGTGAAAATACAGCGCACCCACCAGCAGCCCGCCGGCCGCATGGGCGAGCAGGATGACGGCGATGCTCCAGGCCGGCAGATCGTGCAGCGATGGCGCGATCATGCCGCGTTCATCCATTTCCAGGCGGACCAGCCGCCCAGCACCAGGCCCAGCAGAAGCAGCGGCGCGGTCCAGAAAATGCCAGTTCCCAGCAGCCGATCCATCCAGCGTCCCAGAAAAATAGCAAGCAGCATCGGCGTCACGATGATCCACCCGAGCACGCCGATCTGTGCGAGCCGGTGCGTCACCGAGGGATCATCGCCATGGCCCGATTGCCGCCGGCGCGCGTCACGCACGCCCTCAACCAATGGATCAGCGTCATGCGGTTCCTTCCGGGTACGTTTCATGCGAAATCCGTCGCGCGATGGCGGCCATCTGGCCGCAGGTGGTTCATGATCTGGCGTATCGCGCTCAATTGCAGTTGCGTGCTCGCGATGCGCGCGCTTCGTTCGGCGTCGATCTCGGCGCGAAAGCGCGTGATGACCACGTTCTCCAGTGTCGCCAGCGCGTCGCCCGCGATCGCCTCGCGCGTGGCCACGCCGATCTCGCGGCCCTCGCGCACCGCCAGCACGCCGCGACGCACGGCGCAGAAATGTCTGGCGCCATCGCGCCGTTTCCAGTCGATCACGCAGATGCTCAGGCTTGTCAGAAAATCCGCATGGCCTGGCAGGATGCCGAAGCTGCCGCTCGCGTCGCGCGCGCGCAGCGCAAGGATGTCGTCCTCCTCAATCACCATCGACAGCGGCGTGACGATCCGCAGTTTCATGGCTTGGCCGCCTTTGTCATGGCGGATTCTTCCTTGGCGCGCGCATCCTCTAGCGTGCCCACCATGTAGAGTGAGCTTTCCGCCCAGCCATCGGTCTGCCCGTCCAGGATCGCGCGACAGCCGGCCAGCGTGTCCGCGCGCGACACGCTGCGGCCCGGTGTGCCGGTGAATGCCTCGGTGACGACGAAGGGCTGGCTGAGAAAGCGCTGCAAACGCCGCGCGCGCGCCACCGTCAGCCGGTCCGCGGCACTGAGTTCCTCGACGCCGAGCAGGGCGATGATGTCCTGAAGGTCCTTGAAGCGCGCGAGAGACTCCCGCACGCGCTCGGCCACGGCGTAATGCTCGGCGCCGACCACCGCGGGGTCGAGCAGCACCGAGCTTGATGCCAGCGGATCGATGGCCGGATAAAATCCCTCCGCCGCGAGCGATCGCGACAGCATGATCAGGCTGTCCATATGGCTGGAGATCGTGGTCACCGCGGGGTCGGTGAAATCATCGGCCGGCACATAGACAGCCTGGATCGCGGTGACCGCCACCCCTGCGACGGAAGCGATGCGCTCCTGCAATGAGCCGACCTCGGTGGCGAGCGTGGGCTGATAGACAACCCGCGACGGCAGCCGCCCGAGCAGGCTGGAAACCTCAGCACCGGCCTGGACAAAACGGAACACGTTGTCCATCAGCAGCAGCACGTTCTGATGCCGCTGGTCGCGGAAATGCTCGGCGATGGTGAGCGCGGTCATCGGCACCCGCCAACGCGCGCCCGGCGGCTCGTTCATCTGGCCATAGACCAGCACGGTGCGCGCGAGCACGTCCGAACGCTGCATGTCGGTGAGCAGCTCATGGCCCTCGCGTGAGCGTTCGCCAACGCCCGCGAACACCGAGATGCCCTGGTATTTCTCGACCATGGCGTGGATCAGTTCCATCACCAGCACCGTCTTGCCCACGCCCGCGCCGCCGAACATCGCCGCCTTGCCTCCTTGCGGGAGCGGGGCGAGAAGGTCGATCACCTTGATGCCGGTCTCGAACATCTCGTTGGTGGCACTGGCCTGGCGCAGGCGCGGCGGGCTGTGGTGAATCCCGCGCATCGGCGTGTCGGGCGGCAGTGCCGGGCCATTGTCCCTGATCGTGCCGGTAACATCGAGCAGCCGCCCCAGAATTGCCTCGCCCACCGGCACCATGATCGGCGCGCCGGTCGCGCGCACCGCGGTGCCGCGGGCAAGCCCGGAGGTGCCTTGCAGCGCGATCGCGCGCACCCGCTCTGGGTCGATATGGCTGTGAATTTCAAGAACCAGCGCGCCAGGGCGGTCCCACTGCACCAGCAGCGCGCTGCCGATGGGCGGCAGCATGCCAGGCGCGAAGCGCACATCCACAACCGCGCCCCGCACCGCGACCACCGTGCCGATTGGTGTGCCTGCCTCCATCGTCGGTTCGCTTTCTCGCGTCGCCGGCACCCACGCGCCGGTGAGCCCTGCCTACAGCAGCCGAGGCGCGCACAGATTGACGCGGATCAAGCATGATGTCGATGTACGCGAAAGTGACGCGCACGAGAAAGTGAGGCGCTCAATGCGCCGCGAACAGCGCGCCCAATCCGCCGACCCGATCGGTGATGCCGGCGCGGCGCAGGCAATGCCAGGCCATCGCCTGGTTAGAGGTCACCACCGGCATGCCCAGATCGCGCTCCAGCGCGTCGATCACCGGCGACACGCGGATGGTCGTGCAACTGATGAAGCACGCATCCACATCATCGCGGCGCATCGCCATGGCGTGACGGTACCACGCGCCCGGCTCGATGCCCGCCATCTGCACCCCCCCGGCGCAGCCCAGCCCCAGATCGGCCACCACCTCGATGCCGTGATGCGCGAGGAACGCGATCTCGTTGCGGTTCACCTCGGCATGATAGGGCGTGATCATCACCACCCGCCGCACCTTCAGCGCCGCGAACGCCGCCACCAGCGCGCGCGATGTGGCGGTCGCCGAAATGCCAGTTGCCGCCTCGATCCGCGCCACCACATCCTCGCCCAGCGCCGGGTCCATGGTGGAAACGGCGGTGCAGTGGAACACGATCAGGTCGGGCTGCACATCGGCCAGCAGGCTCGCCCCCGCCTCCGCGGTCGCCGCCATCGCCAGCATCTCCGGGCGCGACGAGCCGACCAGGCGCAGCCGCGTGGTGTGCAGCGCGCAGCCCTCGGGCAGCATCCGCGCGACATCGATCTCGGCCACGCTGTTGGACGACGGCAGCAGCATGCCCAGCCGCAGCCGCCAGCCCAGCCCCGCGCCCGCCGCCGCCCGTGGTTCACCCATGCGTCACCCCACCCGCCATCGCCTGCTCCACCGCGTCGAACCGCGCCGCGTCGCTCGCCCGCGCGGTCAGCAGCGACACCACGATGCTCACCACGAAGGCGAGCGGAATGGCGATCAGCCCGGGCGTGTTGAGCCCGATCGGCGCGCCGGCATGGCCCAGCATCTGCATCTGGATGAACGGCGACATCCACACCAGCAGCAGACACGCGAGCAGCCCGGTCAGCATGCCCGCCACCGCGCCCGCGGCGGTGAAGCGGCGCCAGAAAATCGCCAGCACCAGCGCGGGAAAATTCGTGCTCGCCGCGATCGATGAGGCAAGCCCGGACAGAAACGCGATGTTCTGGCCCTGAAACGTGATGCCCAGGAACACCCCGACCAGACAGAACCCCACGGTGCAGATTTTCGCCACCAGATATTGCTCGCGCTCGCCGGCCCGCCCGCCACGCACCAGCCGCCCCCACAGATCATGCGACAGCGTGGCGACCCCGGTCATCACGAGGCCGCAGAAGCTGGCCAGAATGGTGGCCAGCGCCACCGCGGCGATGAAGCCGAGAAACCACGGTCCGCCAAGTTGCTGTGCCAGCAACGGGATCGTCATGTTGCCGCCACGCTCCACCGCGCGGATCGCCGCCGACCCGACCAGCGCCATGCCGCCGAACCCGACGATGAAGATGATCAGCATGTTGAGCCCGATCAGCCCGGTGGCGATCACCAGAGATTGCCGCGCCGTGCGGGTGTCGGGCACGGTGAAGAACCGCGTCAGCACATGCGGCAGGCTGGCCACGCCGATCACCGAGCTGATCCCGGCCGACAGGAAATCCCACAGCCCGATGGCGTTGGGGTTCGGCGCCAGCACGCCCACGCCGTTACGCGCCGCGGCCGCATTGAACAGCGCGCCAGGGCTGAAGCCGAACCGTGCCAGCACCATCACCGCGAGTGCGAGCGCCGAGCCCATCATCACCACGCATTTGATCGTCTGCACCCAGGTGGTGGCGATCATGCCGCCCAGCAGCACATAGACCAGCATCATGCCGCCGACGAGCCACACCGAGGCGTCGTAGGAAAGACCGAGCAGAAGCCGCACCAGCGCGCCCGCGCCGACCATCGACATCAGCGAGAACATCAGCAGCACCGCCAGGCTGCCGATCGCCGACAGCAGCCGCACCGACGGCGCGTCCAGCCGGTACATCAGCACGTCGGCGATGGTGTAGCGCCCCATCCGGCGCAGCGGCTCGGCGAGCAGAAAGGTCATCAGCGGCCAGCCCACCATCGCGCCGATGGAATAGGTGGCGCCGCTGAACCCGATCAGCGCGATCAACCCGGAAATGCCCAGAAACCCGGTGGCGGCGAGAAAATCCCCGGTCAGCGCCAGCCCGTTCTGCAAGGTGCCCACACGCCCCCCCGCGACCAGGAAATCGGCGGTGTCGCGCGTGCGCCGGGCCGCGATCCAGGTGATCGCGAGGCTGACCACCACGAACAGCCCGAAAAACAGCGCCGCCGGGTTGTGCGCCCCATCGCCCGCGGCCTGCATCAGATCGCCCCGCCGCGCGCGTCACGCTGGCGGTTCGCCCAGGCGACATAGAACCAGCCGAGCAGCCACGACATCACGATCATCACCGCGCCGAGCAGGATGGCGATGGAAATGCCCGGCGCCACCTGCACCGCGAGCAACGGCGCGGCGAGCGCCACCAGCAGCATGAACCCCAGATACATCGCGCCCAGCAGCGCGGTCATGCGCAGCGCCATCGTGCGCTGCCGCCGCGCCAGGTGCGCCGGTTCCGGCATCGCCGCCCGCGTCGCCATGGTTTGCCCCCCGGTTCGCGCCGGCGCTTGTTTTTTTGCCGGACCTTCGAGCCTACGGACCGCCGATCCGCGCTGTCAATGTGGCCGCGCCGGGCGCCCCGCCGCGCTGTGCCCCGCCGGCTGACGGCTTCGTGAAGGCCTCGCGCTGTCGGGGCGGCGGGATTATAACCACCCGGCGGTGGCACGAACCGAGTCGGGTCCGCCACCGGACAGATCGTTCCGCCCTATCTCGTTCCGCCCGCCCGTTCGCATGATCATGCCGAGGAAACCGCGATGGATACCAATACCGCGCCGGACCTGCTGCCCATCGCCGAGCGGATCGCGCCGATCTCGCGACAGATCTGGGACGCCAAATACCGGCTGAAGGCGGCCGATGGCGCGCCGGTCGATCTGTCCATCGAGGATAGCTGGCGCCGCGTCGCCACCGCGCTCGCCGGCGCGGAGGCCGAGCCGGCGGCCTGGGAGGGGCGGTTTTACCAGGCGCTGGAGAATTTCCGCTTCCTGCCCGCCGGGCGCATCTTCTCGGGCGCGGGCAGCGCGCGGCGGGTGACGCTGTTCAACTGCTTCGTGATGGGCGACATCGAGGACGATCTGGGCGCCATCTTCACCCATCTGCGCCAGGCCGCGCTGACCATGCAGCAGGGCGGCGGCATCGGCTATGATTTCTCCACCCTGCGGCCCAAGGGCGCGCCGGTGCGCGGCGTCGGCGCGGACGCCTCGGGGCCGCTCTCCTTCATGGATGTGTGGGACGCGATGTGCCGCACCATCATGTCGGCCGGCGCGCGGCGCGGCGCGATGATGGCGACCATGCGCTGCGACCATCCCGACATCGAGGATTTCATCGCCGCCAAGCGTGAGCCCGGCCGGCTGCGCAACTTCAACCTCTCGGTGCTGGTGACCGACGCCTTCATGGAGGCGGTGGACAACGATGCTGACTGGACCTTGCGGTTCGACAACCGCGACTACCGCACCATCAAGGCGCGCGGCCTGTGGGACAGCATCACCCGCGCGACCTATGAATATGCCGAGCCGGGGGTGATCTTCATCGACCGGATCAACGCCCGCAACAATCTATATTATTGCGAAACGATCCACTCCACCAACCCGTGCGGCGAGCAGCCTTTGCCGGCCTATGGCGCCTGCCTGCTCGGCTCGATCAATCTCGCCCGGCTGGTGCGCGACCCGTTCACGCCCGACGCGCGGCTGGACGACACCGCGCTCGCCGCCCTGGTCGAGACCGCGATCCGGATGATGGACAACACCATCGACATTTCCGAATTCCCGTTGGAGGAACAGCGGGCCGAGGCAGTGGCCAAGCGCCGCATCGGGCTCGGCATGACCGGGCTGGCCGACGCGCTGATGATGTGCGGCCTGCGCTATGGCTCCGCCGAGGCGGCCTCGGTGGCGGGTGACTGGGCGCGGCGGATCGAGCGCGCGGCCTATCTCGCCTCGGCGCATCTGGCCGAAGAAAAGGGCGCCTTTCCGCTGTTCGACCGCGATGCCTATCTCGCCGGCGAAACCATCAGCGGGATGGATGAGGACATCCGCGCGCTGATCGCCAAACACGGCATCCGCAACGCGCTGCTCACCTCGGTCGCGCCCACCGGCACCATCTCGCTGGTGGCGGACAACGTGTCGAGCGGCATCGAGCCGGTGTTCGCCCACAGCTACACCCGCAAGGTGCGCGAGCCGGACGGCTCCAGCCGTCTGGAGGAGGTCAGCGACCATGCGGTGCGGCTGTACCGCAGCATGTTCGGGCAGGACGCGGTGCTGCCGGATTATTTCGTCACCGCACAGGATCTGGCGCCCGCCGAGCATGTGCGCATGCAGGCCGCGGTGCAGAACCACGTCGACAGCGCGATCTCCAAAACCGTGAACGTGCCTGTGGATATCAGCTTCGAGGATTTCCAGCAGGTCTATCTCGATGCCTATCGCAGCGGCTGCAAGGGCTGCACCACCTATCGTCCGAACGCGATCACCGGCTCGGTCCTGGAAGTGACCCAGCCGGTCGCCGCGCCACCCGCTGCCGCGCCGGCCGTCGATGCGCCGGCCGCCGAGGCGCGGTCCGCCGCCCCCGAGGCCGCCCGGCTGTTCGCCGGCGGTGGCGTGGAGCTGATGGTGCGCGCCGACAAGCTCTCCGGCACCACCTACAAGCTGCGCTGGCCCGACAGCGAGCACGCCATGTATGTGACCATCAACGACATCGAGCGTGACGGCATCCTGCGGCCGTTCGAGATTTTCGTGAATTCGAAGAATCTTGAGCATTACGCATGGGTTGTCGCGCTCACCCGGATGATCAGCGCGGTGTTCCGCCGTGGCGGCGAGGTCGCTTTCGTCGCCGAGGAGCTGAAGCAGGTGTTCGACCCGCGCGGCGGCCAATGGAGCAATGGCCGCTACGTGCCCTCGCTGGTCGCGGCCATCGGCGAGGTGATCGAGCGGCATCTGATCGACACCGGGTTTCTGGTCCCCCGCGCCCAGCCCGCCGGCAAGCAGGCAGGCGGGATGGAGGCCACGCGCCTTGGCCCGCTCTGCCCCAAATGCAGCCAGCCCGGCCTGGTCAAGGAGGCGGGCTGCCTGTCGTGCATGCATTGCGGCTGGTCGAAATGCGGATGACGCCCCGGCGCGACGATCTGCCGCTGCTCTAGGCCGCCTGCAACCCGCCGACGAACGCGCGCACCGCATCGGCCATCCGCGTGCAATGCGCCGACAGCGCGTCCGATGCCGCCCGCCCGGCGTCGGCGGCCTCGTTGGTCTGGCTCGATGTCTGCGACAGCACCGTCAGATTGTCGGCGATCCGTCCGGTGCCATCCGAAACATCCTGCGCGGAGCGGGCGATTTCCGAGGTCGCCGCACTTTGCTCCTCCACCGCCGCGGCGATCGCGCCGGTCACCTCGCCAAGCTCGCCGATGGTCTTGACGATGGCCGCGATGGCCGCCTCGGCGCCACTGGTCTCGGTCTGGATCGCCGCGATCTGGCCGCGAATATCGTCGGTCGCCTGCGCGGTCTTGGTGGCCAGCGCCTTCACCTCGTTGGCCACCACCGCGAAACCCTTGCCGGCTTCGGCGGCGCGCGCCGATTCGATGGTGGCGTTGAGCGCCAAAAGATTGGTCTGCCCGGCGATGTCGTTGATCAGTTGCACCACCGCCTCGATCCGCCCGGCCAGCCCCGCGAGCCGACCGATGGTCTGCGTGGTGTCGGTGGTCTGCCGCACCGCCATCTGCGTGATCGCCGCCGCACGGGTGATCTGCGCGCTGATCTCGGCGACGCTGCTGGAAAGTTCCTCGGTGGCGGACGCCACCGTCTGCACATCCAGCCGGGTGCCGCGTGAGGCATCCGCCATCCGCGCGCTGCTGTCGGCGGCCTGCGCGGCGGTGCCCGAAAGGGTCGTTGCATTGGTGTGAACCTGCGCGGCGGCGGTCGCGACATCGCGCACCAGCGCGCCGACCTCCGCCTCGAAACGTCGCGCCAGCAGTTGGCGTGTCTCGGCCTGCGCCACCGCCGCCCGCGCTTTGGCCTCCGCCTCGCGCCCATGCGCCTCGGCCTCGGCGGCGCGCGCCGCGTTGGCCGCCACGATCGCCGCCTCGGAGCGGGCGAAAAGCCGCGCGAGCTGGTGCGTCAGCCAGACCAGCACGGCGGTTTCCAGCACCACGATGCCGGCATGCAGAACCACCCGCCCCAGATCCGCGCCGCCGGGATAGATCGCTTCGGGCAACAGGAAATTCAGCAACAGATGATGCACCGCGATGGCCCCCGCAGCGGCCAGCAGAACCACCCAGTCGCAATAGACCGCCAGCACCGCGAGGGTGGCGAAAAAATACATGTGGGTATCGAGCTGCCACGGATCGCCGCTGAATTCCGCGACCACCAGCGCCACCATGCCGACCAGCCCGAGCCCGATCGCCAGCCGCGTCTCCAGCCGGTTGCGCGCCACCACCCAGCTCAGCGTCGCGACGCCTGCGATGCCAACGCCGATCAGCGGATAATCCAGCCACGAATGCCCCAGCGCCACCGCGATCAGCACCAGCACCGGCGGGTGCAGCCACAGCAGCACCAGCAGGCCCTTGCTCGCCAGAAGCTGCATGGTCGCGATGCCGTCGGTGCCGTCTGTCATGGTTGCGTGCCCTGGAAAGGATGAATCATGGAAAGGATGGCGCGCAGCCGCCACCCGCGCTCGCGTCGAGCAACAGCCAGGCACCGGCCTGGCGCAGCCGCGCCCCGGCCGCTTGCGTCAGCGGTG
Organism: Acetobacteraceae bacterium; assembly: GCA_027323595.1. GTDB lineage: Bacteria > Pseudomonadota > Alphaproteobacteria > Acetobacterales > Acetobacteraceae > CAIVDX01. Next base: position 9,434 of record DAHWBL010000426.1, read on the forward strand.
CGACCACCACGATGGCCGGCAGGCCGCCGAAACGCAGAATCGCCAGTTCCGCGCGCGCCGCCGCGGCGAGGCTGCGCTGCGCGCTCCACCACGGCGGAAACACCACCGCCACCGGCCGCGCCGCGCGCGGCCCCGACACGCCCAGCCCAACCGGAACCAGGCCCAGAAGCAGGACGAGGATCGGGGCGAGGCGGAGGAACAGGATGCGCATGGTCACGCGCATCCTTGCCGTCCAATGCTTAATATTTTGTGCTTAATATTTTGCTAGAGCAACATCGCCGGCACCCGCCCGCGGCGCCTGCGCCAGATAGGCGTTGCGCGCCACGATCAGATCATTGTCGCTGAGCCCCAGCGCCTGCGCGCGCTGCAACGACCGCCGCGTGGCGTTCAGCACCGGCGTCGCGGTGGCGGCATGGTTGGAGGCCTCACCGGCGAGATCCAGATATTCCATCGCCCGGTCGATGGCGAAGCCGTTATCGGACAGGCCCCGGATCTCGTCATATTTCGACGCGATCATCGGGTGGCCCGCCGCCGAATCATTGAGCACCGACAACATGGTTTCCAGATCGATCCCGATCGCGTCGCCGATCGCCAGCCCCTCGGCGAAGGCGGCCATGTAGGCCACATAGACCGCCTGGTTGATCAGCCGCAGCGCGATCGCCTCGCCGCTGATGCCGACGCGATGAATCCTCGAACAAAAACTCTCCAGCACCGGCATGGCACGATCACAATCGCCCGGGTCCCCCGCGATCATCGCGGTGAGGCTCCCCGCGATCGCGGCCGGCGCGCCACCGCTCAACGGCGCCTCCACAAATCCGATCCCGTGCGCCAGCGCCTCGTGCGATAGCGCGCGGGTGAGCGACACGGTGATGGTGGTGGTGTCGATGACAAGACTGCCGGCGGCGGCATTGGCGAACACCCCGCGCGGCCCGCGCAGGGCTGCGGCATCCTGCGCGGGGCCAGGCAGACACAGCATGATCTGCTCGGCACCGCTCGCCGCCTCGCCCGCGCTGCCGGTCGCCACCGCGCCGAATTCCGACACCGCGCGCGCCATCGCCGCCGGCCTCGTGTCGAACACCCGCAGCGCGTGCCCCGCCGCCGCCAGATGGCGCGCCATCGGCATGCCGACCC
>DAHWBL010000440.1 GCA_027323595.1 Acetobacteraceae bacterium
AAAGAAGCAAAAAACTTGTTAATGTCTCAGTTTGAAATTTGGGCAACGGCGGAAATTTGTCGCAGTGCCTTCCGATTTCGCCTATGCTTAGCGCAAAGCATGGGAGCATAATATGGGCCAACGCCCTATACCCACCGGACAAGTTTGGATCAATCAGATTTTTAAGGCGCAGTCCGTCCGCAATGGCGGTGTCGTGAGGCGGTCTCGGGCTGATGTTAAAAGATATGCATCTTTCAGGGCATTAAAGGAGGAAGTTCTCAATCGCGGATTTCATTTGATCCGTACTGGAGATCAGTATGTTGTGCTCTGCCACAAAGGCGAACTGCGGGTGATCTGCTAATGCCCAAAGGCCCCTGAGGTGAGCAGCGCCCCACTGACGTGATCGGCGCGGCTGTTAAGGTCGCTAGGATCGCGACCGGGGAGGAAACGGACGAGCGTGATGCCACCGCCAGCGCGGCAGCGCAACTTGGGGAGCTGTGGGGGGCCGCCCGCGCCCGCAACCTCACGGCCGAGCGCCGAGCGGCGATTGCTAAAAAGGCGGCGGCGAAGCGGTGGGGTTCCTCCTCATAAGCCCCCTCCTAGTTCGTTGGTTTCCCGGCAGCCACAACCAACCGCTTATTTTGTCGCTTGATGTAATCTTCAAGCGCCTCAAGCATGGTTTAATCCGGTTCGCCGCTGGCAACCGGTTTCAGGTAATTTGCTGGGCCACCCTCTTCGACAAAAGCAACTCGCTCACCCTCAGACATTGGTACACCTCCGCTTTGTGGCTGGACGGTTGGGGAAGCGGGCGCGGGCGACCCCACCCAGCTTCCCAAGCTGGGCCGCCGCGCTAGCGATGGGGGCGCAGTCTTCATCTTCCTCGCCAGTTGCGATCCGCATAACCCGGACCGCAGCGCCGATCACGTCGGCGGGGCGCTTTTCGCCTCGGGGGCTTTAGGCATCAATAACTCCTTGTTCAAATTCGATTGTGTCGAAGACATCCCCCTTTGACTTAGCAAACTCGACCACTTTCATCTGTAGCGCCCCATCTTTAGCAGGGTCATAATCTGATTTACGTGGGTCAAGCTGAATTCGAGCAATGATCGTAAAAACCTCTTTGATCTTGCCGCCCTGTTCTTTTACGGTCCGGCGCCGACAGCTATGAATGTACTCGTGCTTGAAAGACACAACCGCCTCCTGCGCTTTCCGCTAAGCATAACACATCCGGGCTGGAAACGCACGCGCGTCGGCTATCTCAATCTTGAGAATTTCAAACTGAGGCACTACAGAAGTTCTTTGTTGGTGTGGACGGCCCCACGGCATCGGGTGCCAATATTGGGGCTTGTTCGAGCTAACCAACAGGAAGGCCGTCCAGATGGAATATAAGCGGATTGCGATAGACACGTCCAAGCATGTTTTCACTTCAGCAGGCCCAGATGATGATCCTGCGCCATCGCCAGATGCTGGTCAGCCAGCGCACCCAGGCAATCAACGCCTCGCGGAACCACCACCATCTCCGGGCAGTCGGCACATTCGCGAAAACTCGCGCCAACCGGCAATTCTGACGGATCAGCGCCCGCGCTCGCCGGCCACGACAGCATGACACTCAAGACGGCCACCATGAACGCCGTGGCCACGCCGAGAATCGAGGCGATCGGGTGATTTTGCGTCGCGTGATATCGCGACATGCGAACCTTCACTCGTTAGAGCAACGTCGCCCAGACCGGACTCGGTCTGGGCGATAAAGTTGCTCGCTCATCCTATGGCTGGAGCGGTTTCACAGCGTCGATGCCGATGACGGTCAAGGCAAACCGCTCCAGGCAGATGCGATGGCTCACACTATCGGGGTGGCAAGGCGTTCGAGAACGTCCGTGCCACACGAAAGCCGGAATCAGAGGTCCGGGTGACAGCAGGATCCCAATGTCCGCGCGCCGCGGATCGCACTGGCGAAGGCGGCGTGGCAAACGCGCCACCGCGGATGACCCTCTCATCACAGCGCCCAGACAACCAGGCAGACCCATCCGCGGGTGCACCGTCGAAGTTGTTGTGCCAGCAATCATCTGTCACCTGAAAGACATTTCCCAGCATGTCGTAAAGACCAAATTGATTTGGCCGAAAGCTGCCAACCGGTGCAGTTCTTTTACCATCCCAAGCACTTCCACACCCCTCGCACGCGGCATTGTTTTGGCCGATGTCGTTGCCCCACCAACGCGCAGTGGTGGTCCCCGCGCGCGCGGCATACTCCCACTCGGCCTCGCTCAGCAGCCGATATGGCCCTTTGCCGCTGTCATCGATCCCGACGAGAATCTTCTTGTTCAACCATTGCACATAGGCCTTCGCATCCGACCAATTCACGCAGACAACCGGATCCTGATCGGATTGCTGAAGCATCGGATTGAGCCAATTTGCATCGGGTCGTATCCTATCCAAGCTGGAAACGTAGCATCCCGAGGCCATTTGATAGTGGGCCTGCTGAAAAAATTCCCGAAACTGGCTTGCGGTGACCGGATATTTTCCAACCGCAAATTTATCGCCGACGCGCACCCGGTGCTGCGGCGCCTCTGCCTCAATCCCCGAACGGGCGAAAAACCTGGTAAACAGCAAACCTGCCGCCGCGACATCGCGCTCGATGTCTGCGTCGGAGGACCCCATCAGAAATTCCCCCGCCGGAAGCACCACCATCTCCGGGCAGTCGGCACATTCGCGAAAACTCGCGCCAACCGGCAATTCTGACGGATCAGCGCCCGCGCTCGCCGGCCGACACAGCATGACAATCAAGACGGCCACCATGAACGCCGCGGCCACGCCAAGAATCGAGGCGATCGAGCGGTTATGCGTCACCTGATATCGCGACATGCGATGACCGACCTCCAGAAAACTGAACCTCGTCGGGCAGGGATTTCCCGCCCGTCACGCGCCGGGCGGTAGCCATGTGGCCCGCGCAACATCACCCCGGCCAGCGCCCGCCCAGCGCCTCGGTCACCGACGCGCACACCTGCCGCAGCCGCTCGGCGATGCCGGCATCCTCCTGCGGTGGAAAGCTCTCATGCATCAGCACGGTGGCGACCAGCGCAAGCCGCCCTTGCAGGTCGAACACCGGCGAGGCCACCGCGCGCAGCCCGGGGATCACGCTGCCTGACACGCTGGCCGCGCCCGCGACGCGCACCTTCGCCCGCACCGCCGCGAAATCCACTCCCGGCCGCGCCGCCTCGGCCGCCGCCTGCATCGCCGGGCCGTCGCCCCAGCCCAGGAACACCTGCCCGCTCGCCGAATGCAGCAGCGGCAGCACCGAGCCAAGCGCCAGCGAGGTAATCACCGGCGGATTGCCGGCGAACCAGCGCACTACCGTCGGCCCCGCCTGGCCGAACACCGCGAGCAAAATGGTGCGCCGGCTGTCGCGCGCGAACGCGGCGAACGCCTCATCGGCGCGGGCGAAGATGTCCAGCCGCCCGAGGGCCGCGAGCCCCAGCCGGATCGCGCCGGAATCCAGATCATACAGCCCGCTCAGCGGGTCCTGCTTGGCCATGCCGGTGGCGAGCAGGCTGGCCAGATACCGATGCGCCTGGCTCGCCGACAGCCCCGCGCCCGCCGCCACCGCAGACAGCGGCACCGGCCCGCCGCAGGCCCCCAGCGCCGCCAGCACCCGCAGCCCGGTCTCCACCGACTGGATGCCGCGCCGCCGCGCCGCCCCCACTTGCGCCCCAACCCGATCGTTCATCGCCGGATTCTCGCCGCGCCCGCCCGATCGGGCAAGCCGGAATCGCCAAACCCGGCCAGCCGCAGCAGCCGCCGCACATTGTCGCGCTGGCTCGCCGGATCGAGGCTGAAATTCCAAAATCGCGGCTCATCGATCGGCACCAGCTGCGGCGCGCCCGGATGATCGGTCACATCGCCCGGCGCCGGCAGCAGCAGCAGCGGCGCCTGTTCCACCCACGCATCGTCGTCATAGATGCGCAGATCATGCCGCGAGGCGAGGTTCCACCGGCTGGTCAGCGCGAGCCCGGGCAGCCGCGCCACCCAGGCATATTTGGCCAGCCCCGCCCCCCAGATCGACACATGAAAATCCGCCACGCACGCCCAGCCGATCGAGGCTGACAACGGCGCCCCCAGATTGTCGATGATCCCCACATCGCGCCCGGCAAGGGCCGCCGAAAGCCCCGCCGCCACCGCCCGCTCGGCCTCCAGCGGCGACCCGCGCGCGCGGTCCCAATGCACCCCCAGCAGCGTGCCCGTCGGCCCGCCCGGATGCGCGTTATGCCCGTCGATCACCAGGTCGAACGGCCCGGCCTCCTCCAGCAGCACCAGCGCGATGCCGGCGAACAACCCGACCAGGTCGGTCGCGGTGCGATTTTCGGTGCGCGGATTGAACACCACCAGCGGCCGCGCCCGCCGCGCCGGCGCCCGCGCGCCCGCCATCGCCGCGCGCACCCGCGCCGCCAGCGCCACGCTCACCCGGCTCGCCGAAGGTCGCAGCGGCAGCACCCGCCCGGCCAGACATTCCACCGCCAGCCCCGCCCCGTCATCGCCGCGGCGCACCCGCCCGGCGAGCGCTGGAAACAGCGCCTCGATCCGCCCCCACATTTCCGACAATCCGTGATTGCACACGAGAACTTCCGGCGGATCGGCGGCGATCGCTTGGTCCGCCAGCAGCCCTTCGAGCCCCGCCAGCTCGTTCCACAGATGATGCCCCAGATGCGTCTCGCGCAGCACCAGCAACGCCCTCTCCGCCGGCCCATCCCGCCAGGCCCGCCAGTCCGGCGCATGGGCCAGCGCGAACCGCCCCAGCCAGGTGCCGATGTCGGCCCCCAGATGCTGGCCGATAAACGCCGCGTCATCGTCGCTGCGCGCGATCAATGTTTCCCCCGCCGGCAGAAACAGCGCGCGCGGCTCGCACCGATGCTGGGTGGCAACGACATAGGCCACCACGTCATGCACCGCATCGACGATACGATATAAAAACAAAAACGGCGACACCGCGATGCCGTGCGCGCAGGCGAGATCCCGCCCATCCACCGGGCTCGGCCACACCAGCGCGCCCTCGCGCAGCGCGCGCCCCACATTCGCCTGATGATCGCTGCCCAGCAGCGCCGCCAGATGCCGCGCATCGAGCGGCGCGGGCGGATTTTCCGGCGCCACCACCACGCCCGGGCCCGGCGCATACAGCCCCGCCAGCACCCCCCGCGCGCGGGCCGGCCCCGCACTCAACCAGTCCGGCCCACCATCACCATGCAGCCCCGCCACCAGCCGCGCGAGCCCCGCGTCCAGCGCCATGCGCGCCGGCCCCGGCAGGCCCGCCGCATCGTCGCCGATCCGCCCGCCGGCATCATCCAAAAACCACACCGCGTCGCGCCCGTCCTCGTGCGCCAGCAGCAGCAGCGCCAGCCCCTCGCCGGCCAGCGCGAGGCCCACATTCCAGCCCGGCTCGAACACCCGCACCGGGGCGCCATGCAGCGTGATCGCGCGCTCCCCGCCCGGCCCGCTCAGCCACAGCGCGCCGTCCGCCGCCGCGATCACCACCGCCAGTTGCATGCCCCGACTATGCGCCGGCCGCGCCACGGTGCGAAGATGGCGCATGCACCAGGCGCTGATCGGCGGCTCCGGCTTCATCGGCTCCTTCCTGGCCAGCCAGGAGGCGTTCGCCGCCATCTATGATTCGCGCTCCATCGCCGCCATCGACGGCCAGCATTTCGACCGCATCGTCTGCGCCGGCGCGCCCGGCCTGAAATGGCGCGCCAACGCCGACCCCGCCGCCGACCGCGCCGCCATCGCCCGGCTCTGGACCCACCTGTCACGCGCCCGCGCCGACCACCTCACCCTGATCTCCAGCATCGACATCTACCCAACCCCCCGCGCGGTCGATGAAACCACCCCGCCGGGCATCCATCCCGATGCCTATGGTCGCCACCGTCGCTGGCTCGAACGCCGCGTCGCCGCGCATTTCCCCCGCCATCTGATCGTCCGGCTGCCCGGCCTGTTCGGCCCCGGCCTGCGCAAGAACGCCGTGTTCGACCTGCTGACCGGCCACCAGACCCACCGCCTGCCCGCCCGCGCCAGCCTGCAATGGTACCCGCTCACCCGCCTGCCCGCGGACCTCGCTTGCATCGAGGCCGCCCAACTCGACCTGATCAACATCTCCCCCGAACCGCTGGCGATGACCCGCCTCGCCGACATCCTCGCCCCCGGCACACAACTCGCCGACACCGACGGCCCGCACTACGACGTCGCCACCATCCACGCCGCCCTGCTCGGCGGCACCGGGCGGTACCATGTCACCGCCGCCGACACCGCCGCCGCCCTGGCCGATTTCGCCGCGAATTTCACCCGGAATGTCGTCTGATGCGCCTCGCCGCCAGCAACCTCGCCTGGGGCGAGCAAAATCTCGACCCAGCACTGGCCATCCTCGCCGAGGCCCGCGTCACCGGCATCGAGGTCGCGCCCGGCCGCCTCGCCGACTGGCCCGATCTCAACGCCCGCGTGGTCGCCGCCTACGCCGCCCGCCTCGCCCGCGACGGCTTCACCCTCCCCGCGATGCAGGCGATCCTGTATCGCCAGCCCGGCCCGCAACTGCTCGCCGGCGCCGCCGCCTTCGCCGCCCTGCGCGCGCATCTGCGCCGGGTGAGCCAAATCGCGGCCGACCTCGGTGCGACGGTGATGGTGTTCGGCGCCCCCACCAACCGCCGCGCCGGCACGCTACCCGCCGACATCGCGGCGCACCTCGCCACCGACCGGCTGCGCCGCATCGGCGACGCCATCGCCCCGATCCGCCTCGGGCTGGAGCCGGTGCCGCACGCGGCCGGCGCGGATTTCCTCACCACCGGGGCGGCCACGCTCGCGCTGGTGCGCGCGGTGGATCATCCCTGCATCGGCTTTCATCTGGACACCGCCGCCGCCGCCGCCGCCGGCGAGGACCCCGCCAGCCTCGCCTTCGCCGCCGGCCCCGCTTTGTGCCACGCCCACGCCAGCCAGCCCGCCCTGGGGGATTTCGCCACCCCGCTGCACGCCCACCGCCAGTTGCGCGCGGGCCTTGCCGCCCGCGACTGGCCCGGCTGGGTCAGCATCGAGATGCTGGCCCGCGACGACGAACTCGCCCGCCTGCGCCAGGCGGCGGCGACCGCCGCGCGGCTCTACGCGCCCACGCGATGAAATAACTTATTGCTCATGTGAACAATTTGTGAGATATGGTGGCTTACCGCGTGCCGCCACCTCCCATCCGTCCGCCTCACGTTCATCCTTCCACCTCGCGAATATCCGTGTAGCACCGTCATGGGCCGGTTGATCCGTCATTTCGGACTGGTCTGCAGCGTCGACGCCGCGCTGGCACCCGCCGCGCGCGCCGGCGTCACCGATGTCGCCATT
>DAHWBL010000443.1 GCA_027323595.1 Acetobacteraceae bacterium
ATGTTCGATCACCAACAACGAAACACCCTCGTCTGCGATCGACGCAAGAAATTGCAGCAGTTACGCCGTCTCGCGTGAGTTCAGCCCGGCCGCGGGCTCGTCCAGCAACAACACCCGGGGCGCTGCCATCATCGCGCGCACGATTTCGATTTTCTTGCGGATTCCATAGGGCAAATCAGCAACGAGCCGATCCCGCACATCAGCCAGTCCGAACGCCGCAAGCCGCGCATCCGCCTCGCGCCGCCAGCGCGAGCCACGCAACGGACTGAGCAGCGCCAAAACGCCCGACGCGCGTGCCTGCTGGCCAAGCATCACATTCTCGGCAACCGACAGATGCGGCATCAGACGGATATTCTGAAAACTGCGCGCCAGCCCCACACCGATCCGCCGGCGCGACGCCATCGCGGTGATATCGGCGCCATCGAACCGCACCGACCCCGCGGTCACCGGATAGACCCCGCACAGCAGGTTAAAAACCGTCGTCTTGCCCGCCCCGTTCGGGCCGATCAGCGCCAGCCGCCCGCCCTGGGCAAGACTGAACGAAACATCCTCGACAACCGCAAGACCACCAAATCTCTTGGTCAGGCCATTGACTTCAAGAAGCGCGCTCATGCCGCCCGACGCTTCGCAAAAACGCCCAGCGGTCGCGCAAGATGCTCGATCAATGTGCGCGTCACGATGCCCTGCGGACGCCAGATCATCATCGCCACGGTGAACGCCCCAAGGATGACCAGCCGCCACGAATCATCGATCTTCACCTCACCGATCGGCAGACCAAAAATCGCGGCGACCATCCCGGCGAGGCCCGGCAGCACATTGCGCAGAAGCTCCGGTATCAAAACGAAACAGCACGTGCCCGCCATCGGGCCCCAAGCCGTCTGAACCCCGCCAAGCAGTACATATAACAGCACATAGACCGACAAGGTTTCGTCAAATCCCTGCGCCTGCACGAAGCCGAACTGATGCGCATACAGCGCGCCCGACAGCCCGACGATCGCACCTCCAAGCGTGTAGCTGACAACCTGCATCGCGCGTGCGGACACACCCATCAGATCAGCAACCGCCTCATCGTCATGCACCGCCCGCATCGCCAGCCCCAGCCGCGTGGCGCACAGATAAAAACATGCCACGATCACCAGCAAAGTCAGCGGCAGGATCACCGGCAAACCGACGAAACTCGGCACCGCAATGCCCTGCGCACCGCCAAGACTCGGAGACGCGAGAATAAGCCCGGTCACCAACTGGCCAAACGCGATCGTCGCCAGCACCAGATACACCCCGCGCACCCGCGCCAAAGGCAACGCGATCGCCAGGCCCGCCACCGCTCCGGCGAGCGCGCCCAACGGCAATGTCATCCACGGCGGACAATCATAGGTCGTCGCAAGCCAGGCCGCGACATAGCCGCCCAGCGCCTGAAACCCGGCCCCACCCAGATTGATCTGCCCGGTCATCACCGGCAGAAAAACGCCATAGGCGAACATCACATCGATGCACAGCAGCGCGAGCAGCCCATTCAGATAACCGCTCAAAACTTTCCCTTCCCGATCGCGCTGTGCCCAAACAAGCCTTGCGGACGCAGGATCATCACCAACAGCAGCAATCCCCACACGCTGGCCTGGATCGCATCGGAGCCAAACAATTGAATCGAAAATGCCTCGGTCAGCCCCACCAGCAGCCCACCCGCGATCGCACCCCATATCGAGCCGAGCCCGCCAAGCACCATGCCCGCGATCGCCTTGGTGCCGATATCATCGCCCATCGACGGCGCCACCTCACCATAGTTCAATGCATAGATCGCCGCGGCGAGCCCGCACAAAAGCCCGGTGGCGGCAAACACCACCGGCACGATCTTGCGCACATCGACACCAACAACCGCGGCGGCTTCAGGATTTTCCGCAATCGCCCTGATCGCCCGCCCAACCTTGGACCCACGCAGCAACGCCGAAAGACCGAACACGGTAAGCAGTGACAGCACCAGCGACGCGAGTTGCGGAATGCTGATCAGAATGCCCCCCAGATTCCAGCTGATCCCCTGAAACGGCGAGGCGAAGGCACGCATGTCCGTGCCGAACCGCACCCGCACCAGGTTCTCAATGATCAGCAGGAACCCCAAGGAGCTGACCAGCGGAATGGCATGCTCGGTCGCATCGCCATGTCGCGCCTTCAAAAATCGATAGGACAACTGCTCGATCACCACCGACAGCACCACCGCGCAGCCAATCCCGATCAACAGCGCGGGCGCCCAATGCAGATGCCCGACAAGACCGAACGGCAGCCCGTTCGTGACCAGCGACCAGCCGACCATGCCCGCCACCATGAACAGGGCCGGAATGGTGAAATTCAAAAAATTCAGAACGCCGATCGTCAGCGTGAATGCCACCGCCATGGTGACATAGACCGCGCCCAGCATCACGCCGTTGATCGCCTGCTGCAACAGCAGCATCAACCGCCCCCCCGCCACACAATCGTCGAGCTCTGTCTCACCGCACCCCTCCTGCCATGGCCACCACGCGACCCAAGGCCCCGCAATCAATATGCCAGCCACCCCTTGGCGATCGGGTTGTCCGGACATATTCTGATCATGGCGGCCATGCGCGGCTTGTCAAGAAAGGGAGTTCGCGATGGCATCGACACACGAGCGGGTGATTATCGTCGGCGCAGGTCCGGTCGGGCTGGTAGCCGCCGTGCAACTGGCCCGCCGAGGCGTTCCAGTGCTGATCCTTGAGACCACCGAAGCACTTGCCGAGGACCTGCGCGCCTCCACCTTCCACCCCCCCACGCTGGACATGCTCGACGAGCTGGGGGTCGCAAGCGACGTCGTGCGACAGGGCCTGATCTGCCCACACTGGCAGTTTCGCGACCGCAAGACCGGGGTCATCGCCACCTTCGACCTCGGGTTGCTCGCCGGTGAGACCTCCCATCCCTATCGCCTGCAATGCGAACAATGGAAACTCACCCGCCTGCTGCGCGACAAGCTCGCCCAACATGGGGTGGACATCGTCTATGGCATCACCGTGAACGCGGTCAGCCAGACCGACTCCACCGTGACGGTGCTCGGCGAGGATAGCGACGGCGCCCCCCTCAGCTACGAGGGCCGCTATGTCATCGGTGCCGATGGCGCGCGCAGCGCGGTGCGCAAATCCCTCGGTGTTGACTTCCCCGGCATGACGATCCCCGAAATCTACCTCACGATGTCGACCTCGCACATGTTCGAGCAGGACTTCCCAGACCTGTCCTCGATCGCCTACATCTCGGACCCCGAGGAGTGGTTCGTACTGCTGCGCACGCCAACCCTGTGGCGGGTCCTGATCCCCACCGACCCGACCTTGCCCGATGAGCAGATCATCGACCCCGCACGGGTCGAAGCACGCCTGCAATCCATCGCGCCACAGGCCTCGGCCTATCCGGTTGTCCACCGGACCGCCTATCGCGTGCATGAGCGTGTGGCCCAAAATTACGTCGCCGGCCGCGTGATGCTCGCCGGCGACGCGGCACATCTGAACAATCCGCTCGGCGGCATGGGCATGAACGGCGGGGTTCATGATGCGATGAACCTTGCCGACAAGCTCTCGCAAATCTGGCACGGCGCGGACCCCGCCCTGCTGTTGCGCTACGAACGCCAGCGCCGCCATGTCGCCGTGCAAACCGTGCAGGCGCAGGCCCTGCGCAACCGCTCGATCCTCAACGAGCAGGACCCCGCGGCCCGGCGCGCCTACCATGACGATTTGCGCGCCATCGTCGCCGACCCCGAGCGCCATCGCGACTACGTCCGCAAATCATCGATGCTGCAATCACTGCGCGACCTGGAGCAACTGGACTGACCGCCCCGCTCGACACCGCCGCGCCGCCCGCACCGCTTTGGCGGCAGATTTTTCTCGCCCTGCGCGCCCGCATCGACGCCGGCACCTACGCGGTCGGCGCCAGGCTGCCAACCGAGAGCGCGATCTGCGCGGAGTTCGGCGCCAGCCGCCACACCGTCCGCGAGGCGCTGCGCGCGCTCGTGCAGCTCGGCATGGTCGCGCGTCGCCAAGGCTCGGGCTCGATGGTCCTCGCACCAGCCGCCCGCACCGCATACACCCAAACAATCCAGTCCTTATCAGAGCTTTTCCTGTTCGCCATGGAGACGCATTTTGCCGTGCAGTCGATGCGCATGGTGGTTCCCACACGCCAGGTGCATGCCGCCCTTGGCATCGGCGCCGAGGCGAGCGGGGCCAAATGGCTGCTGGTCAAAGGGCTGCGCAGCGTCACGCCAGGCGGTCGCCCGATCTGCTGGACCCATTCCTACATCAACCCGCGCCTCGCCTGGATCGGTCCCGAATTACGCCACTGCGTC
>DAHWBL010000457.1 GCA_027323595.1 Acetobacteraceae bacterium
CTGCCATCACCGCGTCGATGCCATCGCAGATCGCGCGCACCGGCGCACCCGGCGCGATCGCGGCGATGCCGGCCGCCAGCGCGCGCACCAGCAGCGCATGGTCGGCGCGCACCGATGCGGCCGGCTCGCCAAGCGACACGGTGCGACATATCTGGGTGAACTGCCCGTCCACGCATGGCGACAATTCCACCAGCAGCAGATCGCCCGCCCGCATCACCCGCTCGCTCGACGGCATCACCGCCGGCGCGCGCGGCAGGCAGTTCAGCATCAAGAACGAATCCTCCGCCCCCAGCGCGCGCATGTGCAGATTGATCTCGATGGCGAAATCGCATTCGCGCATCCCGTCGCGCACCGCCGCGGGGGCGCGCGCGAGCAACCAGGCATAGCCCGCCTCGGCAATCGCGGTCGCGCGCCCGGCGGCGGCGATCTCGCCTTGGGTGCGCGCCGCGCTGAGTTGGTCGAAGCGACCATCCCAGCCACGCGGCGCGATCTCGGCCAGCGCGTCGCCCAGGGCGAAATGCACGCGCTCCAGCCCCACCGCGCCCAGCGCGCGCGGCAGACCAAGCCTGGCGAGCGCGGCCGCCGGGTGGTCATCGACGATCACCGCGCAGTCATCGACCCGCGCCGCCGCCGGCTCGCCGTGCCCGACCAGCAGCACCGCGCGCCCATCCGCGCGCAGCACCGCCACCGCCGCACCCGCGCCGCGATGGCCCAGCAGATGCGCCACCGGATCGGGTTCATCGATCAGATGCAGGCCGGAACTGGCGAAAATCACCGCCTCGATCCCGTCCGCGCGCATCCCCGCGCACACCAAAGCCCGCCGATCAGCCAGACTCACCACGCGAGCAGCCTCAGCACGCACGCCGCGCCCGCGCCATCGCCGCCCGCCGCGTCGCGGTGGCGGCGGCATCGATGGCGCGGCTCGCCGGGTCGATCACCACGCCATATTGCGCGGCGGCCGCATCGATGCTGACCAGCCCCTCGGCGACATCGCGCGCCACCAGCGCCTCGGGCCGCTCCTCGGCCGGCCCGAAACCGCCGCCACCACCACCACGCACGATCAACCGGTCGCCCGGACGGATGCGCGCGCCATCGAGCGCGGTGCCCGCCAGGGTGGTTCCCTCGGCGGTCTCGATGCACGCATCCATCGCCATCGCCGCGCCCCCGCCATGCAGCCCCCACGGCGGCATCAGGGTTCGTTGCAGATGCGTGTTGGCCAGGAATTCCTGTGTGCTGGTATAGATCAGCTCGACCCCCAGCCCGCCGCGATGCCGCCCCGCCCCGCCGCTGTCCAGCCGCAGCCGATGCGCCTCGATCAGCAGCGGATAATACGCCTCCTGCACCTCCACCGGCGCGTTATGCACCGCGCCCTGGCACACCGAGACCACCGCGCTCACCCCGTCGCCGTCGGGCTTGGCGCCGAAGCCGCCACCGAAAATATCAAGACAAATAAAGTCGCGCCGTCGCGTCTGGTCATGGCCATAGATCGCAAGCCCGCTCATGTCGCCCTTGTGCGCGGCCGGAATCCGGTCCGGCAGAACCGGCGCGAGCGCGCGCAGGATGGTGTCGATCACCGTGGGCATCGCGCTGCTCCAGAAGGTCAGCGGCGCGGGCGGCAGCGCGCTCAGCATGGTGTCGTCGGGCAGGATCACCGACAGCGCCCGCATCTCGCCCTCGTTCACCACCGCGTTGGGGGCCACGATGCATTTGAAGGCGACCCGCGCGCACGCGATGCCACCCGACCGGCCAGCGTTCATCGGCCCCTTCAGGCGCGGCGGCAGCGATGAAAAATCCACGCACATGCCATCATCTTCCACGATCACCCGCACCTTGATCGGGATCGGCGTGGCCCGATCGAGGAAGTCATGGTCAAGCAGCGATTCCGCCTCGTAGACGCCATCGGGAATGGCGCGGATCGCGGCGCGCACCAGGGTTTCGGACTGGTCCCAGATCGTCTCGATGGCGGCGCGCACGGTGGCGTAGCCATAGCGGTCGAACATCTCGCCCAGCCGCTGCTCGCCCAGCCGACAGCCGGCGATCTGCGCGCGCAGATCACCAAAGGAGGAGTGCGGAAACCGGATATTGTCGCCGATCAGCCGCAGCACCTCGCTCACCGGCTCGCCGGCCTTGTAGATTTTCAGCCCGCAGAGTTGCAGCCCCTCATGAAAAATCTCGCGCGACGCGGTGGACCCAAAACCCCGGCTGCCGCCGCCCACATCCACCCAATGCGCCCGCAGCGCCGGAAACGCGACCAGGCGCCCTTCGGCGAAAACCGGCGTGAATATCACGATGTTGTTGAGATGCTGCCCGCACAGGCGCGGATCGTTGCTGATCAGCACATCGCCGGGGCAAAACCCGTCCATGCCATAGGTCGCCACCGCGCCGGCAACCGCGGTGCCCAGATCGGCGAGAAAAATCGGCAACCCGCCGGTGTTCTGCGCGATGATGCGCCCCTCAGGATCGACGATTCCCACGCAATAATCACGAATTTCGAAAATCATCATGTTGTAGGCGGTGCGGCACAGCACGGTGGCCATCTCGTCGGCGTAGGCGACCAGCGCGTTGCGCACCACCTCCAGCGTGATCGGATCAACCTCGCTCATCGCCCGGCCCCGATATCGATGATCAGCGCACCCTGGGTCGACACCACGGCGCGGTCACCAGGATGCAGGATGGTGGTGGACACGCCCTCCTCGATCACCGCGGGCCCCGCGATCATCGCGCCCGCCGGCAGGTCCTCGCGCCGATACACCGCGCAGGCGTGGCTGCCATCCTCGAACCACACCGCCCGATGCCCGATCGGCGCCACCGCGCGGGCCGTCGCGCGCGCGGTGATGTCGCCAAAAGCCGCGAGATGGCCAGCAACCTTGCCGAACGCGGTGAGCCGCACATTGACAATCTCCACCGCCTCGTCGGGGGCGGCATGGCGATAGCGCGCATGATGCAGCTCATCAAAGCGCGCCCGCGCGCCGGCCAGCATCGCCGCGTCCGGCGCGCCATCGCCAAGCGGCACCGGCAAGGTATATTCCTGACCCAGATAGCGCAGATCGAGCGCCGGCACGATCCGCCAATCCTGCCCGCCGATGCCATCGCGGGCCAGCAGCCCGGTCGCCTCGGCGATCATCTCGGCGAACACCGCGGCAATCTCGCCAGGCTCGATGCGCCCGATATCGGCGATGCGGGTGCGCACCAGGTCATGCCGCGCGTCGGTCATCAACATGCCGAGCGCGGAAAAAGTGCCGGGCAGCTCAGGCACGATCACCCGCGGCACCGACAATTCCCGCGCGATCGCCCCGGCATGCAACGGCCCGCCGCCACCCGAGGCCACCAGCGCGAAATCGCGCGGATCATGCCCCTTGGCCAGCGACACCTCGCGCACCGCGAGCGACATGCGCGCATCGGCGATGCGCACAATCCCAAACGCGGCCCGCTCGATGCCAAGCCCCAGCGGCCCGGCGATCCGCGTGCCGATCGCGCGTCGCGCCGCCTCGACATCAAGCCGCATCCGCCCGCCCAGAAAATGCGCCGGGTCGAGCCGCCCGAGCACCAGATTCGCATCGGTGATGGTGGGCTCCTCGCCACCCAGCCCGTAACAGACCGGCCCGGGTGCGGCACCCGCGCTGAGCGGTCCGACCTTGAGCCCGCCGGCGGCATCGATCCACGCGATCGACCCGCCACCAGTGCCGACCTCGACGATATCGACCACCGGCAGCATCATCGGATGGCCGGTTTCCGCACCACCGATATGATAGAAACTCACCGTGCGCGCCTCGCCTTTCTCGATCAGGCTGGCCTTGGCGGTGGTGCCGCCCATGTCGAAGGAGATCACATCGGATATCCCCAGCGCCTGGCCCAGCCGCGCCGCACCGATCACGCCCGCGACCGGGCCGGATTCCATCATGCTCACCGGCCGCGCGCGGGCCAGCCCGGCCGACATCGTGCCGCCGTTGGACTGCATGATCATGAAATGCCCGGCAAACCCCTGGTCACGCAGCCGCGCATCGAGCTCGGCCACATAGTCCGACACCACCGGACCCACATAGGCATTCAGAACCGCGGTCGATGTGCGCTCATATTCACGAAACTCGCGCAGAATTTCATGGCCCAGCGTGACATGCAGCCCCGGCGCGCGCGCGGCGATCATCGCGCCGATGCGCCGCTCATGCGCGGGATTGCGATAGGCATGCAGCAGCACCACCGCGACGGATTCGATCTTTTGTTCCATTAACAAATCAATTGCGGCGATCACCGATCCGTCGTCCAGCGCGCGCACCACCTCGCCGCGCGCATCCATGCGCTCATCCACTTCGGCGATGCGGTCCGCCGGCACCAGCGGCACCGGCTTGTCGAACAGCAGATCATAGGCGCGCGGCCGATCGCCCCGGCCGATCGCATAGACATGGCGAAAGCCGCGCGTGGTGATCAGCCCGGCCCGCGCGCCGCTGCGCTGGATCACCGTGTTGATGGCGATGGTCGAGCCATGCATGAAGTGGCGCACCTCCGCCAGATCGATTTCCGCCTGCTCCAGACAGGCAAACACCGCATCCGACAACCGCGGGTAGCTGGTGAGGCTCTTGGCGAAACGCACCCGCGCCTGGCCCGGATCATAGGCGACCAGATCGGTGAAGGTGCCGCCGATATCAACCGCGACGCGCATCTGCGGCGCGCGAACTTCCAGTGCCGGCACTGGCATTTCCTCCCGAACGGCGCGCATCGGACAGCCACGCGATATAAGGCCAGGGTGCGGGCCGGCACCGGGCGTGTCAACGTCATGAAATCCGGTTAGACCGGGATAACACGGCGTTTTGGGATGGAGCGCGGCGATGGGTGTCCTGCGATCACTTGGCGAACATGTGAGCGGCGCGGCGGTGGCGCCACCAACGCGGGCGCGCCTGCCCCTGCATCTGCTCGATGGCGTGGGCGGCCTGCTCGCCGGCGCCACCCTGCCCGAGGCAGCCCGCCTGCGCGCGCTGTTCGCCGCCAGCCCCGACCCCGATGCGCGCCTGGTCATCGATGTCGGCAGCATGCGCGCCGGCGAGATCGACGACATCCACACCGCCTCGGCCACCACCGCCGGCGCGATCGTCGTGCCGGTCCTGCTCAACCAGCTCGCCCGGCTGCGCGACGCCGGCGCCCCGGCAAGCGGAGGCGACATCGCGGCTGCGATGCAGGCCGGCTATGGCGCGATGATCTGGCTCGGCGAGGCGTTCGGCGGCCCGGCCCTGCTCGCCCGCGGCATCTGGCCGACCTATCTGCTCGCCCCGCTCGGTGCCGCCGCCACCGCGGCGCGCCTGTGGCGGCTCGATGCGCCCACCACCACCCACGCGCTGGCCATCGCGCTCTGCCGGATCAGCGGCGGTCCGGGCCGGCATGGCGGGCTCATCGACGACGCCACCACCGCGCGCTGGCTGCTGGTCGGGCAGGCGGCTCGCGCGGGGCTTGCCGCCGCCCGCGCCGCGGTGGCCGGATATCACGGCGATCCGGAATTGCTCGATGGCGACTGGATCACCCGCGTTCACGCCATCACGCCGACGAACATGTCCGCACCGATGCCCGAAGATGGCGGCATCAGCGAACTCAGCATCAAGCCGCTGGCGGCGGCCAAACAAACCCTCGCCGCGCTCGACGGATTCCGCACCCTCGCCGTCGCGCCCGAAACCATCGCACGGGTGGAGGTGGGCGTGCCCGCGCAGTTCGTCGCCATGGTCGGGCATCGGCGCACGCACAGCCGCACCGACCGGCTGACCAGCCTGCCCTACCTGCTCGGCCTCGCCGCCCACGCGCCCGACGCGCTCGACGATTTCACCCGCGCCCGCGCGCCCGACGCGGCGATGGAGGCGTTCATGGCACGCGTCGAGCTGGTCGCCGACGAACAGCTCACGCCGCTTTTTCCCAAGGCCTGGCCCGCGCATGTGCGCATCACCCTGCACGACGGACAGACGCGCCAGATATTGGTGCGCGCCGCCCCCGGCGACCCGCGGCGTCCGCTGACCGAGGCGGAGCTGCGCGCGAAATTCACCCGCCTGCTCGCCGCGCGGATGCCCCCGGCCCGGCTCAGCGCGCTCGCCGACGCCGCCTGCGCCGCGTTTGACGACCAGGCGGCATCGCTGCTCGCCGAATTGGAAAAAGCCGCGATCAGCGCTTGAGAAAACGCGCGAACGCCGCGAGTGTCGCCTCCGACACATGGTGCTCCATGCCCTCGGCATCGAGCTCGGCGGCCTCGCCCGGCACCCCCACCGCGCGCAACAGCGCGACCACCAGCAGATGCCGCGCGCGCACCCGCCCGGCCAGCGCGCGCCCGGCCTCGGTCAGAAACACGCCGCGATATGGCTGCGCGGTGGCCAGGCCCTCGCGCTTCAGCCGCGCGATCGCCTTGATCGCGGTGGCGTGCGACACGCCAAGCCGGCGGGCGATGTCGGTCGCGCGCGCCTCGCCCGCGGCGGCGTGCAGATCGTCGATCAGCTCGGCATAATCCTCAAGCAGCGCGCTCGCCTGCGCGCCACGCGTCTTGCCGAAGCGGCGCGCCTGGCGTTCGACGGCTTCCAGTATAGGGCGATCGATTTCAACCAAGAAACGGCAACTCCAGGCCGGCCATCTGCGCGAGCAGGATCAGGTTCAACCCCAATACCAGCGCCGTGGCGAAAATGGAAAGCCCAAGCCCCGCACCGCGCAGGCGCCAACTGCCCATCACCGTGGCGCGCGCGCTCAGATGCACCAGCGCGATCATCGGCACCGGCAGCACCAGGCTCAGCACCACCTGGCTCAGCACCAATGCGCGGGTGGGGTCGATGCCGGCCGCCACTACCACGAAGGCCGGCAGCATGGTCACCGCCCGGCGCAGCCACAACGGCACGCGAAAGCCGATGAAACCCTGCATGATCACCTGCCCCGCCAGCGTGCCCACCACCGAACTGGACAGCCCCGAGGCCAGCAGCGCCACCATGAAAAACCCCGCCGCCGCCGGCCCCAGCAGCGGCTGCAAGGTGCGATAGGCGGTGGCGATGTCGGCCACATCGGCATGGTTGGTGGCGTGAAAAACCGCTGCCGCCATCGACAACATCGCCATGTTGACCAATCCCGCGGCGGCCAGCGCGATCAACACCTCGCGATCCGACATGCGCACCAGCCGGTCGCGATCGGCGGTGTCGCGCAACCGGATTCGGCCTTGGGTGAGGCTGGAATGCAGATAGATCGCATGCGGCATCACGGTGGCGCCGATGATGCCGACCGCGAGCGTGAGCGCGCCGCCATCGGCGAGGCCCGGCACCAGCGTGCCACGCACCACCTCACCCCAATCGAGCTTCGCGATGATCACCTCGGCGAGATAACTCAGCGCGATCACCCCCACCATGGCGCTGATCACGATCTCCAGCGGCCGGAATCCATGCCGGTCGAGCAACAAAATGCCATAGGTGATCACCGCCGTGATCAACATCGACACCACCAGCGGCGTGCCGAGCAACAGGCTGAGCCCGATGCTCGCGCCGACGAATTCGGCAAGATCGGTGGCCATCGCGGCGATCTCGCTCACCGCCCACATCGCCCACACCAGCCGGGGCGGATAATGCGCGCGGCACAGTTCGGCGAGGTTCGCCCCGCTCACGATGCCCAGCCGCGCCGACAGGCCCTGGAACAGCATGGCAACCAGATTGGCCAGCACCACCACCCACAGCAGGCTGTAGCCATAGGTCGCGCCGCCCTGGATGTTGGTGGCGAAATTGCCCGGATCGACATACGCGACCGACGCCACCACTGCGGGTCCGACGAACGCCAGAAACCCAAAGCGCCCGCCCGCGCCGCGCAGCGACCGCCAGGCCGCCTGCTCGGTGCCGCGATCCATGCGCCCGCGCGGCGGCGGCTGGCTGTCGGGGGCGTCGGGCCGGGAGAGGATGGTCATGCTCCAAATTGTAGCGTTGGGTACACTTTGGCGATCCGGCTGCACCAGTCAAGCAAAACCACCAAAATCCGCCGACAATGATTGACCCGGCCCGCGCCTAAACCCTATGATGAAATCATAATTCAAGGATGTGAATTTCCATCGCATCCCAACAACGCCCGGATGCACAAACATGGATCAGCACGCCGCCGCCGGCTTCCTGTCGGTCCGCGACCAGCCTCTCGAAGCCGACCAGCGCGGCACCGGCGCGCCGATCCTGTATCTGCACGGCGAAGCCGGCCCCGACCGTGACGCGCCGTTCCTGCAATTGCTCACCGCCAGCGGCCGTGTGGTCGCCCCCTCGCACCCCGGCTTCGGCAACTCGCCGCTCAGCGCTTCCATCACCGGCATCGACGATCTGACCTATTTCTACCTCGACATGATCGAGCAGATGGGCTGGACCGACCTCAGCATCGTCGGCGTCGGGCTCGGCGCCTGGATCGCGCTCGAACTCGCCACCAGCGGCACCAACCGCATCGGCCGCCTCGCCCTGATCGACGCGGTGGGGGTGAAAATCTCCGACCGCACCACCCGCGACATCGCCGACATCTTCGCCCTCACCGACGAACAGATCGCCGACCTCGCCTGGGCCGATCCCGCGCTCGGCCTGCCCGCCCTCACCACCGCGCCGGACCAGCTTCTCTATGATCGCGCCCGCGCCCGTGAGACCACCGCGCGCTACGCCTTCACCCCCTATCTGCACAACCCGAAACTCAAGCGCCGGCTGCACCGCGTGCGGGTGCCCACGCTCATGCTGTGGGGCGCGCAGGACCGCATCACCCTGCCCGCCTATGGCGCCGCCTTCGCCGCCCTCATCCCCGGCGCGCGCTTTGCCCTGATCGACGATGCCGGGCACTATCCGCAGCTCGAACAGCCAGCCGTCGTCGCCCGCCACGTCCAGGACTTCCTTGCCAGCAGCAGGAGCTGAGACCATGCGCATCTACCACATGACCGAGCAATCCTACGCCCCTGCCTGGGACAAACATCAGGGCTCGCTGCGGGTCAACCTGCCCAACGCGCTGTGCGAGCCAGAGGTCGCCTCGGCGCTGTTCCACCGCTATTACGACGACTGGATGCTGGCCGATCGTCTCGGCCTCGACATCTTCATCAACGAGCATCACGCCACCGCCACCTGCATGTGCTCGGCCGGGGTGATCCCGCTCGCGATCCTGGCGCGGCAAACCACCCGAGCGAAACTGCTGGTGCTGGGCTACCCGATCGGCAACCGCCCCGACCCGCTGCGCGCCGCCGAGGAGCTGGCCACCATCGACGTGCTCTCGCGCGGGCGCCTGCAAATGGGCTTCGTCAAAGGCGTGCCCTACGAACTTCCTGTCGCCAATCTCAATCCCGTGGTGCTGATGGAGCGCTTCTGGGAAGCCCATGATCTGATCCTCAAGGCGCTGTCCACGCATGACGCGCCGTTCAACTGGGAAGGCGAGTTCTTCCATTATCGCCACGTGAATGTCTGGCCCCGCCCCTGGCAGGACCCGCATCCGCCGGTCTGGGTCACCACCGCGTCGCCCTCCAACGCACGCGAAATCGCCAGACGCCAGCACGTGATGGCAACGATGGGCACCGGCTACGCCACCAAGGTTGTAAACATGGCCTACCGCGAAAGCTGGGAGCAGATGGGCTGGGGCACCGCGCCGATCGACCGCTTCGCCTATCTGGGCCTGGTCGCCATCGCCCCCACCGAGGCGAAGGCCCGCGCGCGCGCCGAAACCATCGCCTCCTACCCGCGCACCTCCGGCGTGGTGCATCCGCCGTTCGCCAACCCGCCTGGATTTTTCTCGGTCGAAGCGAATGTCGAGCTGATGCGCGCCGGCGGCCGGCCGAAGCCGCGCACCTTCACCCGCGACGGCCGCGCGGTCTCCACCTCGAAGGGCTCGGTGCAGGACCTGATCGATGCCGGCATCATGTTCTGCGGCACGCCCGCGCAGGTGGTCGATCAGATCATCGAATTCTCCGAGGCCGTCGGCGGCTTCGGACATCTGCTCGCCATGGCGCAGGCCGGCAACCTCTCGCGTGAGGACACCGCCGAGAACCTCACCCTGCTCGCCACCGAGGTGATGCCGAAATTACGCGCCTATGTCGCCGAAAAAGGGATGGTCATCGCCGCCGCGGCGGAGTAACATTTTCTTGTTCGCATAAAACCAACAACATCAGCGGACCGACGCTTCGGAGGAATCGTCCGGCGCCCCGCCCGCCTGGTGCAAGCCAGCGGGCGGGGCGTTGCGTTTTTTACGTTGCGTTTTTTACACCGGCTGCTCGCCTCTGCTAGCGTCCTTGTATGGAAATTCGGATACCACAGCCGGGCGCGCGTCGCGCGATCGCCATGGCGATCGGCTCGGCCGCGCTGTTCGGCGCCAGCACGCCGCTGGCCAAGCTGCTGCTCGGCGATGGCGTGGGGCCGTGGCTGCTGGCCGGCCTGCTGTATCTGGGCTCGGGTCTGGGCCTCGCGCTGCTGCACCTCGCCCGACGCGCCCGCCATGGCGCGCCCGCCGAGGCACCGCTCGCCCGTCGCGATCTGCCATGGCTCGCCCTGGTGGTCGCGATCGGCGGTGTGGCCGGGCCGGTGCTGCTGATGGTCGGGCTCGCGCGCACCCCGGCATCCTCGGCCGCGCTGCTGCTCAATCTCGAAGGCCTCGCCACCATGGCCATCGCCTGGCTGTGGTTCAGGGAAAATGTCGATCGTCGCCTGCTGCTCGGCGCCTTCGCCATTCTGGCCGGCGCGCTGCTGCTGTCCTGGCGCGCCGGGCCCACGGGCGGCATCGGCGGCATCGGCATCGGCGGTCTGGCCATCGCCGGCGCGTGCCTCGCCTGGGGCCTCGACAACAACCTCACCCGCAAGCTGTCCGCCGCCGACCCGGTGCAGATCGCGATGATCAAGGGCGGTGTCGCCGGCGCCGTCAATCTCGGACTTGCCCTGATGCAGGGCGCCACCTTGCCGACCCCCTCGGCCATCGCCGCGGCCGGCGCCATCGGCTTCGTCGGCTACGGCATCAGCCTGGTGCTGTTCGTGCTGGCGCTGCGCCATCTCGGCTCGGCCCGCACCGGCGCCTATTTCTCCACCGCGCCCTTCATCGGCGCGCTGCTCGCGATCGGCCTGTTCGACGAACCGCTGACCGGCCGCCTGCTGGGCGCCGCCGCACTGATGGGGATCGGCCTGTATCTGCATCTGGCCGAACGCCACGCGCACACCCACGAGCACGCGCCGCTGGAGCACGCCCATCGCCACACCCACGACGCGCACCACCAGCACCCCCACGACCCCCAGCACCCGCCCGGCGAGCCGCACACCCACGCCCATCGCCACACCACCATGGCGCACAGCCATCCGCACTACCCCGACCTGCACCACCGCCACGGCCACGCGCACTAGGCCGGCGCACAGGAACATGGAGCAAGGTCAGACAATCCCGCCTGATCCTCGGTTAATCCGCGAGAGCCCTTTCCGCACGGCTGTCAACCCGGC
>DAHWBL010000469.1 GCA_027323595.1 Acetobacteraceae bacterium
CAGCGCGGCGCGGTCGGGGCGGGCGTCGTCGCGCAGCACCACCCCGCACAGGCCGCGCGGCAGCCGCGCGACGGCGGCGAGCGGGTCGGGCAGGCGCAGGCTGTCGGTGAACAGCCACAGCGGCGGCGGCGCGCGATGCCCGTGCCGTGCCTTGACCGCGCGCGCCCAGGCGATGAGTCTGTGGTCCATGGCCCCGGCTGATCCTTTCCCCACCGCGATGATCGCGGCAAATTTGGCCCCCGCCGCGATGATCGCGGCAAATTTGGCACAGGTGCGCGCGCGCATCGATGCCGCCGCGCGCGCCGCCGGGCGCGAGGGGCAGGATGTCACGTTGGTGGCGGTTTCCAAGACCCATCCGGCGGCGGCGGTGCGGGCCGCGCTCGCCGCCGGGCAGCGCTGTTTCGGCGAGAACCGGGTGCAGGAGGCGGCGGCGAAATTTCCCGCGCTGCGCGCCGAATTCGCTGATCTGCGGCTGCATCTGATCGGCGGGTTGCAGACCAACAAGGCGGCGCTGGCCTGGCGCCTTGCCGACCGGATCGAGAGCCTGGACCGGCCGCGCCTGGCCGATGCGCTGGCGGCCGCGGGGCGGCACGGCGGCGGGCCGGAGCTGCTGGTGGAGGTCAATGTCGGCGACGAGCCGCAGAAGGCCGGGGTGGGGCGCGCCGGGGCGGACGGGTTCATCGATGCCTGCCAACGCCGCTTTGGCGCCGCGCTGGTCGGGCTGATGTGCGTGCCGCCGGCGGGCGCGGACCCGGTGCCGCATTTTCTGTGGCTGCGCGATCGCGCCCGGCGGCATGGGCTGGCGGTGCTGTCGATGGGCATGTCGGCGGATTTCGAGGCGGCGATCGGCTGTGGGGCGACGCATGTGCGCATCGGCACCGCGATCTTCGGCGGCCGGGGCGCGGGACAGGCTTAGAGCAACATCGCCCAGACCGGTTCCGGTCCGGGCGATGTGGTGATGTTGCTCTTAACTTGCGTTCAGATTTGGGCGGGTCTATGCGTCCGCCCCGCCGGACCGGGGGTTGCCCGTGGCCCGGCGGCAGCAATGGCGAGCCCCACCACGGATGAGTATTGTCGCATCATGAGCCTTTCGCAGCGTGCGAGCGAGGGTACCGGACGGTCGGGCCCGCAGCTGTCGGTGCTGATCGCGGTGCTCGGCGTGGTCTATGGCGATATCGGCACCAGCCCGCTTTATGCGCTCAAGGCCTGTTTCGATCTGATGCCCGGTCATGCGGTGGCGCAGTGGGAGGTGCTTGGCCTGCTGTCGCTGATCTTCTGGTCGCTGCTGCTGATCGTGACGGTGAAATACGTGCTGCTGGTGATGCGCGCCGACAACCACGGCGAGGGCGGCATCCTGGCGCTGATGGCGCTGGCGCAGCGTGTGTGCAGCTCCGCGCGGGTGCGCTCGGCGCTGGCGCTGGTGGGCATCTGCGGGGCCTGTCTGTTTTTCGGCGACGGGGTGATCACGCCGGCGATCTCGGTGCTGTCGGCGGTGGAGGGTCTGGAGACGATCTCGCCTGATCTGGCCGAGTTCGTGCTGCCGATCTCCGCGGCGGTGATCTTGGCGCTGTTCGCGGTGCAGTGGCTTGGCACGCGCAGCGTGGGGCGGGTGTTCGGGCTGGTGATGCTGGTCTGGTTCACCGCCATCGGCGTGCTCGGCGCGATCGAGGTGGCGGGGCATCCGCTGGTGCTGCGCGCGATCTCGCCGATTTACGGGTTCGATTTCTGCGTCGCGCACGGGTGGCTGGCGTTCGTGGCGCTGGGCTCGGTGGTGCTGGCGGTGACCGGGGCGGAGGCGCTGTATGCCGACATGGGGCATTTCGGCGCCGCGCCGATTCGGATGAGCTGGTCGTTTTTTGTTCTGCCCAGTTTGGTGCTGAATTATTTCGGCCAGGGCGCGCTGGTGCTGCACCACCCCGAGGCGATCGCCAACCCGTTCTTCCTGCTCGGGCCGGAGTGGCTGCGTCTGCCGATGGTGATCCTGGCGACGATGGCCACGGTGATCGCCAGCCAGGCGCTGATCTCGGGCGCCTATTCGATCGCGCGGCAATGCGTGCAGATGGGCTTTCTGCCGCGCATGGTGGTGCGCCACACCAGCCAGACCGAGGAGGGGCAGATCTATCTGCCGCAGATCAACGCCGCGCTGGCGATCGGGGTGCTGCTGCTGGTGTTCGCGTTCCGCAGTTCTGACCGGCTGGCCTCGGCCAATGGCAGCGCGGTGACCGGCGCCTTCATGTGCACCTGCGTGCTGGCGCTGGTGGTGTTTCGTCGCCAGTTCGGCTGGAGCCGGTTTGCCTCGATCGTGGTGTTTGGCGGGTTTTTCGTGATCGACGCGACGTTCTTCGCGGCCAACTCGCTCAAGATCGCCGATGGCGGCTGGGTGCCGCTGGCGCTGGGGCTCGCGCTGCTGGCGGTGATGACGAGCTGGAAGCGCGGGCGCGACCTGCTGTTCGCGCGCTGGAAGCAGGACAGTCTGCCGCTGACCAGTTTCCTCGCGCGGCTGCCGCAGTCGCGCACCGTGCGGGTGCCGGGCATGGCGGTGTTTCTGACCGGCAACCCCGATTACGTGCCGGCGGCGCTGCTGCACAACCTCAAGCACAACAAGGTGCTGCACGAGAAGGTGCTGTTCGTCACGGTGAACACGCTGGACAGCCCGAACGCGGGGCCCGGCGAGCGCGCCGAGCTGGCCGAGCTGGCGCCGGGGATCCATCGGGTGGTGCTGCGCTACGGCTTCATGGAGAGCCCCAACATTCCGCGCGCGCTCGAGGCGCTGAACCGGCAGGGCATCGAGTACGACCCGATGAAGGCGAGCTTCTTCCTCGGCCGCGAGACGCTGGTGCCCGCGATGGTGCCCAAGATGCCGCTGTGGCGGCTGTGGCTGTTCCTGCTGATGGCGCGCAATTCGGTGTCGGCGACCGAGTTTTTCCGCATCCCGTCGGACCGGGTGGTGGAGCTGGGCGTGCGGGTGGCGATCTGAGGTTTATCGCCGTCGCCGGCGACTTTCAGTAATCTATCTGGTAGCTCAGCCCCACCGAGTTGGCGCCCAGGCCGGTGCCGGCGGTGCCTTCGAGCCGGAGCCGGCGGGTGAGATCGATCTCCACCACGCCCTGGCTGTCGGTGCCCGACACGCCGCTGCCGGTGGCAGGGGTTGGGCTGGACCCGCGGCCGCCGCCCAGGCCCTGGCGGGCACCCACATAGACGCCCTGGCGCAGATAGCGCCCCGCATCCAGCACCGCGCCCGAGCCGGTGCCGCTGCCCACCGAGAGCCGGTCGAGCGCGAGCTTCTGGCGGATGCCGTCGAGCGGATCGCCGAAGCCCAGCTTCACACCCGAGACCGCGGCCAGCGCCTGGGCGATCTGGGCGAGCTGGAACGGGCTGAGCTGGGCGGTGCCCTGACCGAACAATAATTGCGCGAGGATTTCGTCCGACGGCAGCGGCGGCACCGAGGACAAAGTCAGTTTCGGGTCGCTCGCCGGGCCGGCGATCTCGATGGTGGCGAGCGTGCTCGCCGAGCTGCCGGTGGCGGTGATGTCGATGTCGGGGTCGGTGAGGCCGGCGCCGGTGAAGCGGATGGTGCCGGCGGTGGCGGCGAGGCTGAGCCCGGCGAAGCTGACGCTGCCCCGGCGCAGGGTGAGGCCGCCATCGGGGCGCGGCGCGGCGAGGCTGCCGCCCAGATGCATGTGCCCGCCCAGTTCGGCGGTGACGCCGCGGCCGCGCAGGAACAGCTGCTCCGGCGCGGTGATGGTGAGGTCGAGCGCGACGGTGGGGCCAGCGGCGGCGGCGGTGGCCGGGGCGGGCGCCTGGCCGGGGCGGATGATGCGGATCGGGCGGACGGTGGCGGGCAGGCGCTCGGGGATGCGGTATTCGGCACGGCGCAGGGTGAGGCCGCCGGCGGCGGTGAGCGCGGCGGTGGCGGTGCCGGTGAGGCTGAGATCGGCGTCGATGGTGGCGCTGGCGCTGTCGGAATTGGGCAGCCGGGCGGCGGCGGCGCGCAGATGCAGGTCGAGCGGCAGGTTGGGGGCGAGGATGGAGGCGCTGCCGGACAGTTCCAGGCTGCCGTCGGGCGAGGTGCGTGCGATCGCGCGCACGATGCGCAGCCGGTCCGCCTCGGCGGCGACCAGCAGGCTGATGTGATCGAGGCTGATGCCGAGCGGGGCGTCGCGGTAGCCGCCGCCGTCCAGCCGCAGCGTGCCGTCCAGAGCTGGCATGGCGGCGGTGCCGCCGATCGCGCCGTCGATGCGCAGCAGGCCGCGCGCGTCGGCCCCGCGGTCGGCGAGCAGCGGGTCGAGATCGGCGAGGTCGAGCTGGCCGGTGGCGCGC
>DAHWBL010000475.1 GCA_027323595.1 Acetobacteraceae bacterium
CACGCACCGATCTGCGCAACCTGGTGCTGGCCGGCGACTGGACCGACACCGGCTTGCCTGCGACCATCGAAGGTGCCATCTGCTCTGGTCGAACCGCCGCCGAGACATTGATGCAGTTGGTGCCATGAACCCTGATTTTTCATCGCCTTTGGCTGTGCCTGATGATCTCGATGCCGCCGTCGCACGGGGAGCATCAGCCCTTCTTCGTCATCAGCACGGCGATGGCCATTGGCAGTTCGAGCTGGAAGCCGATGCGACGATTCCGGCCGAATATGTGCTGCTCGAGCATTTTCTCGACCGTATCGAGCCCGCGCTTCAATCCAGGATCGGCAACTATCTGCGCCAAACCCAGGCAGCGCACGGGGGTTGGCCGCTGTATCATGACGGCGCGCTTGATATCTCCGCCAGCGTGAAAGCCTATTATGCGCTCCGCCTGATCGGCGACAGCCCGGACGAGCCGCACATGCAGCGGGCACGGCAAGCCATCCTGGCGGCGGGCGGAGCGGAACGGAGCAACGTGTTCACCCGCGCGCAGTTGGCGCTGTTCGGCCAGGTGCCCTGGCGTGCGGTGCCGATCATGCCTGTTGAGATCATGCATCTGCCGCGCTGGTTCTTTTTCCACCTGAGCAAGGTCTCATACTGGTCGCGAACGGTGATCGTGCCATTGCTGGTGCTGATGGCCTGCCGGCCCCGCGCGCGCAACCCGCGCGGGATCGGGGTCGGCGAGCTGTTCACCACCCCGCCCGAGCAGATCCGATCCTGGGTGCGCGGGCCGTATCGCAGCGGATGGGGCTTCGTGTTCGCGCAGCTCGATCACGTGCTGCGGCGGCTGGAATGGCTGCTTCCGAAATCATCCCGCCGCTCGGCGATCGCCAAGGCGGTTGCCTGGGTGACACCACGGCTCAACGGCGAAGATGGGCTTGGTGGCATCTATCCCGCGATGGCCAACGCGGTGATGATGTTCGACACGCTGGGCCGGCCGGCCGACGACCCCGATGCGGCGATGGCCTGGCAAAGCGTCAGAAAATTGCTGGTGATCGAGGCGGACCGTGCCTATTGCCAGCCGTGCCTTTCGCCGGTGTGGGACACCGCGCTGGCCGCGCACGCGATCGCCGAGGCCAGGATCAGCGACGATCATCTGAGCGCCTCGTGCGACTGGCTGCGTGCGCGCGAGATCAAGGATTTTCGCGGTGACTGGGTCCAGGCCCGCCCGCAGGCGCCGGCGGGCGGCTGGGCGTTCCAGTATTTCAACGATTTCTATCCCGATGTGGATGACACCGCGGTTGTCGGAATGCTGCTGCATCGGCTCGATCCGCAGGCACATGGCGATGCGATCGCGCGCGCGCGGGACTGGATTCTTGGAATGCAGTGCGCGGACGGCGGCTGGGGTGCATTCGACGCGGACAACAACCATGCGTTTCTCAATCACATTCCGTTCGCCGATCACGGGGCGCTGCTTGATCCATCGACCGCGGACGTAACCGCGCGGTGCGTTTCCTTCCTGATGCAATCAGGCATGTCAGCGGATCATCCGGCCGTGCATCGCGCCATCACCTGGCTGCGCGAGCAACAGGAAAAGGATGGCTCCTGGTTTGGCCGATGGGGTACGAACTACATCTATGGAACCTGGTCGGTCCTGTGCGCGCTGAACGCCGCCGGCATCGGCCCTGATGATCCTGCGGTGGCCCGGGCGATCGCCTGGCTGGAGAGCACGCAGCGCGACGACGGCGGATGGGGGGAGGATTGCGACAGCTATGCCGGCGCGCCCCCGGGCCAATATCGCGTCAGCACCCCCTCGCAAACCGGTTGGGCGGTTCTTGGCCTCATGGCGGCCGGGCGGGTCGGCAGTCCCGCGGTGTCGCGCGGGATAGCCCATCTCGCGGCGACCCAGCGTGACGATGGCGAGTGGAAGGAAGCGCCCTACACAGCGGTTGGATTTCCGCGCGTTTTCTATCTGCGATATCACGGCTACCGGCTGTTTTTCCCGCTGATGGCCCTGGCGCGCTACCGTGAGTTGATGCGCGGCAACAGCCATCGCGTCGCCTACGGTTTTTGAGTGCTTCCCGGGTCTTCATACAAACTCGGAATTTTGACCGGGCTGTCGTCAGAGGCGCGTCTGGTCGCGCCGTTCGGTCAGGTGGCCGTGGGCGGTGGCGGGCGCGCCGGCGCGGTGCTCGCCGCTGATCGGCTGGTGCGATCAGGCGCGTCGGCGCTGCTCAGCTTCGGCGTTGCCGGGGGGCTCGCCCCGGACCTGCCCGCCGGCACGCTCGTCGTTCCCAAAGCGGTTTGGGTCGCGGGTCGACGCATCGCCTGCGACGATGGATTGATCGAGTGGCTGGGCGGGGCCACCACCGAATTGATCGCCGATTCGCCCCACACGGTGAACGGCGTCGCCGACAAGCAGGCGCTCTGGCGCCACAGCGGCGCCGCGGCGGTCGATCTGGAATCGGGCCCCCTGGCACTCGCCGCCGAGCAGGCTGGACTGAGGTTCGCGGTGCTGCGAGCGATCTGTGATCCCGCCGGTCGGTCGTTGCCATCGG
>DAHWBL010000483.1 GCA_027323595.1 Acetobacteraceae bacterium
CGGTCGATGCGGCGGATGAAGACCAACTGAAAGGCGACGCCGAGCAGGCCGACGAGCAGGGGCGCGCCGAACAGGGCGATCCAAAAATTTCCAGTGGTCTGAAGTACCGCGAGGCCGACGAAGGCGCCCAGCATGTAGAACGAGCCGTGCGCGAGATTGATCACGCGAAGCAGCCCGAAGATCAGCGACAATCCTGCCGAGAGGAGGAACAAAAGCATGCCATAGACAAGGCCGTTGAGCAGCTGGATGGGCAGGGCGTGCATCAGCCGGGGTCGCGCTGATCCGGGATGGTTGCCAGAACCTTGTTGACGGCAACGCCGTCTTTCATCTCCACCTCGCGGATGTAGATGTTCTGGATGACGTTGTGGGTGTCGGGGTCGAAGCGGAACGGGCCGCGTGGAGCCTCGAATTGCAGTTGCTTCATGGCGTCGATCAGGCGCGCCTGGTTGGTGTCGCCCTTGGTGATATCGAGGGTTTTGGCGATTACCTGCGCGGCGACGTAGCCATATTCGGCGTAGCAGCTTGGGGGTTCGTTGTATTTGGCGTGATAGGCGGTGGCGAAGACGCGGTTGACCGGGCCGGGCAGGGTGGCGGCGTAATGCAGGCCGGTGCGCGCGCCGATGGCAGCGGCCCCCTCGGCGGGAAGCGCATCCTGTTCCACCAAAAATCCTGTTCCCAGCAGGGCGATATCGGATTTGAGGCCGAATTGCGCGAATTGCTGCACGAAGCGCACGGCGTCAGCGCCGGTCATGTAGGCATAGACCGCGGGCGCGCCGGCTTCGCGAAGGCGCGGCAGGTAGGCGCTGTAGTCATTGGCGCCGAAGGGGGGATAAATCTCGACGGCGATGGTGCCGCCGGCGGCGAGATATGCAGCCTTGAAGGCGTCGGCGGCCTCGTGGCCGCCGGAATAATCGGCGGCTATGAGCGCCACTTTCGGATAATGGTTCTGCGCGAACCAGGTGCCGGCGGGGGCGTTCGATTGCCAACTGCTTGTCGAGCTGCGGAAGAAATTCGGTGCGCGGCGTTGTCGGGTCAGGGCGTTCACGCCGGCACCGGTGCACAGATAGATGCACGGCGCGGACTTGAGATAGCCAGCGATGGCGAGCGCGACGTTGCTGCCGACCGGGCCGGTGATGAAGTCGCAGCCATCGCGCTCGATCAGCTTTTTGACTTTTTGCAGGCCGATCTGCGGGCTGACCTCGTCATCCTCGCGGATCATCTCGATGGGCCGGCCGCCGGCATGGCCGCCAAGCTCGGTCATGGCAAGCTCCATGCCGCGCTGGATGCCTTCGCCGGTGATGGCGAAAACACCGGATTCTGAAAGAAGATTTCCGATTCGCACCGGACCGGATGGCGCGGCGTGTACTGCCGGCGCGGCGAGAGCTGTCGCACCGGCGAGCAGGGCGCGGCGGCGGATCATGTCAGCACCTGCCAGTCCGTGGTTTCGCCGCCGCGATAGACCAGCACGCGCTCATCGGGGCCATCGACGGGGATGTGTTCGGGCACGGTCCAGGGTCGGCGTTGCAAAGTGATGGTGGCGCTGTTGGGGGCCAGGCCGTAATGGGCAGGGCCGTTGAGCGAACAGAAGGCTTCGAGTTTGTCGAGTTTGCCGTCGTCAGCGAAGATTTTTGTGTAAAGCTCGATCGCGAGCGGGGCGGTGAACAGGCCCGCCGCACCCGAGAGCGCGAGCTTTTTGGCCACCGAATGTGGCGCGGAATCGGTGCCGAGGAAGAAGCACGCATCGCCGGATGTCGCTGCCTCCCGCAGGGCGACGCGGTCCGCCTCGGTCTTGATGATCGGCATGCAGTAGAAATAGGGCTTGATGCCCCAGCCGAGCATGTCGGTGCGGTTGATCTCCATGTGGTAGGGCGTGATGGTGGAGCCGAGCTGTGGGGCGTTGGCGCGCACGAACTGCACGCCGATTTTGCTGGACAGATGTTCGAGAACGATCTTGAGGCCGGGAAAGTCGCGCATCATCGGTGCGAGGCGACGATCAAGAAACACCGCCTCGCGATCGAAAACGTCAACCGTGGGGTCTACCTCCTCGCCATGCACCAGCAGGCGCATGCCGATTTTTTCCATGCGCGCGAGTACGCCGGTGATTTTGGCATAATCGGTGACGCCGGCAGCGGAGTTTGTGGTGGCATTGGCCGGATAGAGCTTGACCGCGGTGAACACGCCGGCGCGGAAGCCGGCTTCCACATCGTCGGGATCGGTGTCGTCGCGCAGATAGCAAGTCATCAGTGGCACGAAATCCGAGCCCTTCGGCAGGGCGGCGAGCGCGCGCGCGCGGTAGGCGATGGCGTCCGCGGTGGTGGCGACCGGGGGGGCGAGGTTGGGCATCAGGATGGCGCGACCAAAGGCCCGGGCGGTTTGCGGCAGGGTTGCGGCGAGCATGGCGCCATCGCGGACATGCAAGTGCCAGTCGTCAGGTTTGCGAATGGTGATACGGTCGGTCATGGTGACGGCCTTTCGGGTGCGCGAGATGAGGCGTGGGGTGCGCGGTGGATCGCGGCGATGATTTCGGCGGGTGTGATCGGGGCCTGTGACAGGTGCACCCCGAACGGTGCGAGCGCATCCTCGATGGCGGAGATCAGGGCGGCGGCGGTGGGTACCACGCCGCATTCGCCGACGCCCTTGACGCCGAGTGGGTTGAGCGGCGTTGGGCTGTTGTGATGCACCAGCCTCATGCGTGGCAGCTCGGTGGCGGTGGGCAGCAGATATTCGCCGAAATTGGTGGTGATGGGCTGGGCATTTTCGTCATAGCCCATCCATTCGAACAGTGCGTTGCCGATGCCGTGCACGATGCCGCCGAGCACCTGGCCATCGACGATGCCGGGATGGATGACGCGGCCGCAATCATGGGCGAAAACGAAATCGATGATGTGTACCTCGCCGGTTTCGACATCGACCTCGACCTCGGCCACGGCGGTGCCGTTGGCGTAGGTCATCGCGTCGATCGCGGTTGCCTCGGTGGCCTCAAGGCCAGGTGGGAGGCCGGCGGGAAGGCGGTAGCCGGCGACGCCGCCGAGCATGGTGGCGATGGCGCCGAGGCTGATGGCCATGCCGGGAACGCCCTTCACGCCGACCTCGTTGCCACGAATCTCCAGGTCCGTGCTGGATACTTCGAGATGGTGCGATGCCACTTCAAGCGCCTTGGCGCGCACCGCGCAGGCGGCGAGGTGGGCGGAGGTGCCGGCGATCACAGCCTGGCGGCTGTTGAAGCCGCCAAGGCCGAGGGTGGTGCCGTCGGTGTCGCCGCAGGTGACGGTGATGTTGTGCATGTCGGCGCCGAGTTGGTCGCCGACGAGCTGGGCGAGCATGGTGCGTGTGCCCTGGCCCATCGCGGCGGCGCCGGTGAAAACCTGGATGCGCCCGGAGGGGCCGATGCGCACGGTGACCGGCTCGAACGGGCCGCGGCCCGTGCCCTTCACGAAATTCGCAAGCCCGATGCCGCGATGGCGCCCGGCCGCGCGTGACGTTTGCTGACGGGCAGGGAAATCATCCCAGCCGGCGGCATCCTGTGCGGCGCGCATGCAGGCCGGATAATCGCCGCTGTCGAGCACCACGGCGATGCCGCCGCGGGTGATGAGCTGCTTGGTGAAGGGCATGCGTTCGGCGGGGATGAGGTTGCGCCGGCGGATCTCGTCGCGGGTGATGCCGAGCGCGCGGGCGGCGTGGTCGAGCAGGCGTTCCATCGCGAAGGCGCCCTGCGGCTGGCCGGCGCCGCGAACCGGGGTGACCGGAACCTTGTTGGTCAGAGCAAGGCGAACGTCCAGACGATAGGCGGGGACGTCGTAGGCGAGGGTGACGGTCTGCGCGGATTCGTATGGCAGGTTCACGCCGCGCGCGGTGTAAGCGCCATGGTCGTGCAAAAGATTGCCGCGCACGCCAAGGATTTTTCCATCCGCGTCGGTGGCGAGCGCGATGTCCCAGTACTGGTCGCGTTCCTGGGTGGTGGCGACGAAATGTTCGCGCCGGTCCTCGATCCATTTCACCATCTGTCCGGTGCGCTGCGCGGCGAGCGCGACCAGCAGGTCTTCCTGGTAGAAGACCAGCTTGGGGCCGAAGCCACCGCCGACATCGGGGGTGATGACGCGCACCCTGGTTTCGTCATGGCCCAGCATGGCGCACAGCAGACCGCGGGCGATGTGGGGCATCTGGGTGCTGGACCACAGGGTGAGACGGTCCTCGTTGCGGTCGAAACGCGCGACCGCGCCGCGACACTCGATGGAGTGCGAGCCGCCGCGATGCTGCCAGAGTTGGTCGGTGAATACATGTGGCGCGTTGGCGAAGGCATGATCGACATCGCCGTAGGCGAGACTGAATTCGGCGAGCAGATTATGCGGCGCGTCGCGATGGGCGCGTGGCGCGTCGTCAGACAGCGCGGCGCGGCAGTCGGCGATGGCGGGCAGCACCTCCCACTCGATCTCGACGAGGGCGGCGGCGTCCTCGGCGAGGTAGCGGCTGTGGGCGAGAACGATGGCGACGGGTTCGCCGACATGCACGGCTTCGTCGATGGCGAGTGCGGGGCGGTCACGCTGTTGGCGATAGCTGGCGCTGGGCAGGCCGACGACGAGGCGGGGCTGGCGAAGGAAGGGCGCGATGTCGGCGAAATGCCAGACCGCGACGACACCGGGCAGGGCGCGCGCGGCGGTGGTGTTGATGTCGCGGATCAGCGCGTGCGCGTGCGGGCTGCGCACGAAGGCGGCGTGCAGCAGATCGGCTCCGGTGATATCATCGATAAAGCGGGCGCGCCCGGTGAGCAGATCGGGGTCTTCCAGACGCGCCACGCGCTGGCCGAACAGCGCCGCGCCGGCACCGCCGGTTCGTTCTGCTTCTGTCATATCAAGGCCGGGCCGCTGCCGGGCGTGTCCATCCATCGGCGCAGGATCGCCCAGCTTGCGCGCGCTGTCCATGCGCGCGCGGCCGGTCAGGCCGGGTCGATGAATTTGCCCGGATTGAGCAGCCCGTTCGGGTCGAACATCGCGCGGATGCGGCCCATCAGTTCGAACTCGATGGCGGGCTTCTGGCCGAGGATGCGGCCGTGGTTGAGTGCGCCGATGCCGTGTTCGGCGCAGATCGAGCCGCGATAGGACCAGATCACCCGGTCGATCGCGGATTCCATCGCGGCGAAGCCGGCCTTGTCGGTGTCGGGGCGGGGGAATATCGACAGATGCAGATTGCCGTCGCCGACATGGCCGAACGCGTAGGTTGCCGTGCCTGGCTGCAACGCATCGGCGGTGGCCTCCACGTCATGCAGGAAGGCGATGATGCGGTCGATCGGCACCGAGGCGTCCCATTTCAGCATTTTGCCCTTCAGCACCATGCCGGCGGGGATCTCATCGCGGATGGTCCATAGATTGGCTTCCTGCGCCTGCGAACTGGCGAGCGCGGCGTCGGCGAGCAGGCCGGCCTCGGCGGCGGTGGCGAACAGGGCTTCCAGCCGGGCGGAGATATCGTCGTTGCCCGAGGCGCGGATCAGCACATACCAGTCGCTGCGGGCATCGAGCGGGCGGCGCAGCGTCTGGTTCTGCCGCAGCGCCATTTCGTAGGTGCTGCCGGGGATCAGCTCGAAGGCGCTGAGGCTGTCGGAGAGAACGTCGCGCGCGGTGACGAACAATTCCATCAGCCGGTCGAGGTCGGGCACCGCGCCGAACAGGGTCTGCACGTTGGTCGGGCGCGGGTGCAGGCGCATCACCGCCTTGGTGATGATGCCGAGCGTGCCTTCGCCGCCGATGAAAAGCTGTTTCAGATCGTAGCCGGAACTGTCCTTGCGCAGGCTGCGCAGCCCGTCCCACACCCGACCATCGGGCAGCACCGCTTCCAGCCCGAGCACCTGTTCGCGGGTGTTGCCGTAGCGCAGCACGTTGATGCCGCCGGCGTTGGTGGAGATGGCGCCGCCGAGCGTGGCGGTGCCGCGGCCACCCCAGTCCGGCGCGAACAGCCGGTTCACCGAGGCCGCGGCTTCCTGGATGGTCTGGATGATGCAGCCGGCCTCCGCGGTTGCGGTGTAGCAGACCGGATCGACCGAGATCAGCCGGTTCATCCGCTGCATCGACAGCACGATGGTCGGCCGCTGGGCATTGGGGATGGCGCCGGCGCACATGCCGGTGTTGCCGCCCTGGGTCACGATGGCGATGCCGGCGGCCGCGCACAGGCGCAGCAACTCGCTGATTTCGGCGACCGCGGCGGG
>DAHWBL010000008.1 GCA_027323595.1 Acetobacteraceae bacterium
GCCCGCCTCGATCGGCTCGTTCGCCTCCGACCCCGCCTCGCTCATGCCACGCTCCACGCCTGTCCCGCCCTGCATAGGGCGGCAACCGCCGCGGCCACAAGACGCCAAGAAAACACATCAACCGGAGAAACGCCGCCATGACCCCCAGATTTGCCGCCACCCTGCTCGCCACCACCCTGCTCGCCACCTCCGCGCACGCCGCCGTGCCACCGATCCGCATCGCCATCCTCAACGACATGAACGGCCTGTTCGCCACCGACCAGGGCCCCGGCTCGGTCGTCGCCGCCGAGCTGGCGGTGGAGGATTTCGGAAAAACCGTGAACCGCCCGATCGAAATCCTGTCCGGCGACCACCAGAACAAGCCCGACATCGGCAGCTCGCTGACCCGCCAATGGCTCGACCAGGGCGTGCAGCTGATCATGGACGTGCCCAACTCCGCCATCGCCTTCGACGTCTCCACCCAGGTCGCCGCGCACAACAAGCTGTTCATCGGCTCGGGCGCGGGCAGCTCGGAGATCACCGGCGCGCGCTGCTCGCCCAACACCATCCAATGGACCTACGACACCTGGTCGCTCGGCCACAGCCTCGGCCGCGCCATGGTCGCCCAGGGCGACAAAAGCTGGTTCATCCTCGCCGCCGACTACGCCTTCGGCTGGGACCTGCAGGCACAGACCGCGGACGCGGTGACCCGCGCGGGCGGCAGCGTTCTGGGCGCGGTGCGCGCCCCGCTCGGCACGCCGGATTTCTCCTCCTTCCTGCTCCAGGCACAGGCCTCGCACGCGCAGGTGCTGATGCTCGCCAATCCCGGCCAGGACACCGTCAATTCGCTGAAGCAGGCAGCCGAATTCGGCCTCAACAAAACGATGAAACTCGCCAACCCCACCGTCAATCCCGGCCAGGTCCACGCCATGGGTCTCGACGCCGCACAGGGGCTCTACGCGGTGTCGGGCTTTTACTGGGACCTCAATGAGGGCACCCGCGCGTTTTCCAAACGCTTCGCCGCGCGCATGCCGCGCCACTGGCCGCCGAACGACATGCAGGCCGGAATCTACAGCGCCATCCAGCATTATCTGAAAGCCGTGGCCGCCGGCGCCAACCCCGACGACGGCCGCGCGATGGCGCAGAAAATGAAATCCATCCCCACCGACGACGTCATTTTCGGCCACGGCGCGGTCCGCGCGGATGGCCGCACGATCCATTCCGTGTATCTTTTCCAGGTGAAAACTCCGGCGGAGAGCAAGGGTGAGTGGGACGTGTTCACGACCAAGGGCTCGGTGCCGGCCGAACAGGCCTATCGCCCGCTCGCCGATGGCGGCTGCCCGATGGTGGCTGGCAAATAGCGCCACACTTGGCCCGGTCCTGATCGCCGTCCTGGTCGCGGTCCTGCCCGTCGCGTCGGCGGCGGCGCAGGGCCCGCCGCTGCTGGGCCTCGCCCCGCTGGTGGTGCTCGCCCCGCGCTGCGGCCTGCGCCCGCCCGACTGGGGCCAGCGCCTCGACGTCGCCCTCGCCGACGCGCTCGCCGAGGCCGCCGATGCCCCCGCCGACGCCGCCGCGCTGGCGCAGGCCGAGCTCGCCACCATGCGCGCCTGGCAGGCGGACCCGATTCCCACCTGCGCGCGCTGGCGCGCCGATCCCGCCACCGCCCGCGCGCTCACCAGCGCCGACCGGCTGCTCGCCCACCCCTGAACCCGCACCGCTTGCCGCGCGCCTCGCGGACTGGCAGGTTCGCGCATAACAATTCTTCAGGGAGGCCACCATGGGATTTGCGCGGGTTCTGCTCGCCGCCGGCTTGCTCGCACCCTTCATCGCCCACGCCGCCGATCCGCTCAGCGTCAAGGTCGGGGTGATCACCGACATGGCCGGCTCGCTGTCCTCGCAATCCGGCCGCGGCTCGGTGATCGCCGCCGAGATGGCGCGCGAGGATTGTCTGGCCGGCCCCTGCAAGGGCATGGACATCTCCATCATCTCCGCCGATCACCGCAACGACGCCGCGCTGGCCACCTCGATCGTGCGCGACTGGGTGGATGTGCAGCATGTCGACGCGGTCACCGACATCATCCAGGCGGCGGTGCAGATCGCGGTGCAGCATCTGATGGAACAGAAAAACAAGATCGCCCTGTTCCCCGGCGGCACCGCGCGGCTCACCAACGAGGATTGCGCGCCCAACACCTCGGTGGTGTGGATGTGGGACACCTACGGCCAGGCCCGCGGGCTGATCGGGCCGCTGGCCAAGCCCGGCTCGAAATGGTTCTTCCTCGCCGCCGACTACGCCTTCGGCCACGGCCTGGTGGATGACGGCACCGACATCGTGAAGGCCGCCGGCGGCTCGGTGGTCGGCACGGTGTTCCATCCGTTCAATTTCGCCGGCGACTTCTCCTCCTTCCTGCTCCAGGGCCAGTCATCGGGCGCGAACTACATGGTGGTCGGCTCCACCGGCGCGGACCTGGTGAACGTGCTGAAGGTCGCGCATGAATTCGGCATCCCGCGCGCCCCCCAGCAGCTCGTCGCCTTCAACCTCACTTTGCCCGACATCGCGGCCCTGGGTCAGGACGTGGCGCAGGGCGTGACCACGCTCGAAGCCTTCTACTGGAACATGGACCCCGAGGCGCGCGCCTGGGCCGAGCGCTTCTTCGCCCGCCACCACGCCATGCCCTCCACCATCCAGGCCGGCGTCTATTCGGTCACGCTGGGCTATCTGAAGGCGGTCGCCGCCGCCCACACCACCGAGACCAAGGCGGTGATGGCCAAGCTGCACGAAGTGCCGATCAAGGACGCGGTGGTGCGCAACGCCTCGCTGCGCCCGGACGGGCGGATGGAGCATGACGCCTATCTGTGGCGGGTGAAGCCGCCGGCGCAAAGCAAGATGGCCTATGATTTCTACGACCTGATCGCCACGGTCCCGGCCAGCCAGGCCTTCCGCCCGCTCGATCGCTCGCTGTGCCCGAAGGACAAATGGTGGCACGGCTGAACGGACAAAAGCCTCAGGGCATGTCCTGAGGCGGCAGCCGCAGCACCGCCGGCGGTGGCTCCAGCGCCGCCGTCGGTGAGCTGCTCCAGCCGATCCGCCCGGCGGTGCCGCACATCCCGCACACCGGCGCCCAGGCCGCATGCAGCCCGCCGCACTGGCCGCACCGCCAGGACGGGTCCGGCCCCGCCGCCGCCGCGCCGCGCAGCGCCGCGCGCGATGCCTCGCCGTCCCCCTCCGCCTCGGCGATATCGGCCAGCAACAGCCACACCAGCCGCTGATCCACCCGCCCGCGCGCCAGCTCCGCGTGCCGCCGCGCCTCGCCGATCAGCCCCGCCTCCAGCGCCGTGCGCGCCCGCAGCACCAGCGATTCGACATGGTCGGGCGCCGCCTCGGTCAGGCGCACCGCCGCGCGATGCCGCGCCAGCTTGTCGGTGATCGGCGCCAGC
This sequence comes from Acetobacteraceae bacterium, assembly GCA_027323595.1. Lineage (GTDB taxonomy): Bacteria > Pseudomonadota > Alphaproteobacteria > Acetobacterales > Acetobacteraceae > CAIVDX01. The sequence goes on from DAHWBL010000008.1 coordinate 3,415, forward strand.
GCCAGCGCGGCGATGTCGGGGTGCGGCGCCACCGCCCAGCCATCGCGCAACACCGCCATGGCGCGACGCTCCTTGCCGGCCGCGCGCAGCCGCGTGGCATAGGCAATCGTCGCCGGCGCCAGCCTTGCATCCGCCTCCACCGCTTGCCTGGCCAGCCGCAGCGCCGCCTCGGCGTCCGGCTCGGCCAGCGACGCCGCCGTCGCCAGCGCCGCCCGCGGCCCCTGCGCCGGCGCCAGGGTCAGCGCCTCGCGCCAGTTGCGGGTGAGCAGCGCCAACCGATAGCGCTCCTCGCGCAACGAGGCCGAGCCGGGATGCGCCGCCTCCACCCGCCGCGCCAGCGCCGCCGCCTCCGCCCAGTCCTGCCGGCCGATCGCCTGTTGCAGCAGCCCGCGCACCCCCAGCACCCCGGCCTGCGGATGCTCGGCGAGCTTGCGATAGGCCGCCTGCGCCTCCTCCGGCCGGGCCGAGCGGTGCGCCGCCTCGGCGGCCAGCAGCAGCATGTGCGGCGTGTCGCCCAGCAGCCGCCGCGCCTGCTCCACATGCCGGCGCGCCCGCG
>DAHWBL010000495.1 GCA_027323595.1 Acetobacteraceae bacterium
GAGGTCGGCGCGCCAGCGTTGCGCCACCGCCGCGCCGCCGCCCAGCCGCGCCACCGGCCCGCGCCAGCCGCCGCGGGCGCGGTCATAGGCCATCAGCCCGTGCCGCAGCGCGGTGTCGGCGGCCTGCTGGAGCCCGGCATCGAGGCTGGTGCGCACGGTCAGCCCCTCGCCGGTGACCTTGTCGGCGGCGTAATGATCCAGCAGCTCGCGGCGGACCTCCTCGGCGAACCAGTCCGCGCCGGGGGCGAATTCGGGCCGCTGATAGGGCGCGGGGACCAGCGGCGCGGCCTTCGCGGTGACACCTTGCGCGGCGGTGATGGCATGGGTGTCCACCATGCGGTCGATCACCCAGTCCCGCCGTATGCGCGCCGCCTCGGGGAAACGGAACGGGTTGTAGTTGTTCGGCGCCTTGGGCAGGGCGGCGAGGAAGGCGGCCTCCTGGATGGTCAGGTCGTCGAGCGATTTGTTGAAATAGGTCTGCGCCGCCGCCGCCACGCCGTAGCTGTGCAGGCCCAGATAGATTTCGTTGAGGTAGATTTCGAGAATCTTGTCCTTCGGCAGGGTCTGCTCGATGCGCAGCGCCAGCAGCGCCTCGCGCACCTTGCGCTCGATCGACAGCTCGTTGCTGCCCAGCAGCATGTTGCGCGCGACCTGCTGGGTGATGGTGGAGGCGCCGACCGGGCGGCGGCCGCGCCCCATCTGCGCCAGATCGCCGACCGCGGCGCGCGCGATGGCCAGCGGGTCGATACCGTGATGGGTCTCGACATTCTGGTCCTCGGCGGCGATGAAGGCGGCGCTGACCAGCGGCGGGATGGCGCTGGCCGGAATGAAGATGCGCCGCTCGGAGGCCAGCTCGGAGATCAGCCGGCTGTCGGCGGCATAAAGCCGGGTCATCACCTTGGGCTGATAGGCGCGCAGCCCGTCCACGGTGGGCAGGTTGGTCGAATAGCGCAGATAGACGCCATAGGCGGCGGCCGCGCCGAGCACCGCGCCGACCATGGCAAGCGTCATCGCCAGCCCGGCGAAACCGCCCAGCACCTGGGCCGCCGCCCGCCCCGCGCCGCTCCGGGCGGGGCGGCGTTTGGAGTCGCGTGGGCCAGGCGACGGCGCGGCGGGGACCAGCCGGTCATGCGCCCGCAGCGTCGGGTCGGAGGGGGGGTGATCGGGGCCGGGATCGGTCGGGTCTGACATCATCGTCTCATATCAGAGCGCGGCCGTGGCGAAAACGCGGCGGCGTTCAGAGATGCGCGGTGCTGGCGAACCAGCCATCGATCGCGGTCTGCATGGCGCGGGCGACGACGAGGCGATGGTCGGGCCGGCGCAGCGCCGCCTCGTCGCGCGGGTTGGACATGAATCCCATCTCCACCAGCACCGAGGGGATGTCGGCGGATTGCAGCACCGCGAAGCCGGCATGGCGCTCGGGGGTGGGCAGCACCGGCACCGCGCCCTCCAGGCTGGCGACCACGCTGTTAGCCATGCGCGCCGACCCGGCCCGGGTCTCCTGCTGCACCAGCGAGGCGAGGATGCGCGCCACCTCGGGCGACACCCCGGAAAAGCCCGCCCCCCCGAGGCGGTCGGCGGCGTTCTCGCGCCGCGCCAGCGCGGCGGTCTGCTGGTCCGAGGCGGTCTCGGCGAGGGTGTAGACACTGGCGCCGCGCACCGAGGCATCGCGCAGCGAATCGGCGTGCATCGACACGAACAGCGCCGCGCGCGCGCCATGCGCCATGTCCACCCTGGATTGCAGCGGCACGAAGGCGTCGCGCGCGCGGGTCAGCCGCACCTGGTAGCGGCCGGAGGATTCGAGCAGCTTCTTCAGCTCGAAGGCGGTGGCCAGCGCGACCTGCTTTTCATAGGTGCCGCTGACGCCGATGGCGCCGGGGTCCTTGCCGCCATGGCCGGGGTCCAGCATCACCACCGGCCTTGGCGCCGGCTTGCCGGCCGGCGGCGCGCGCCGGGGCTGCGCCGCCTGAACGGTGGCCGGAACCAGCCAGCGCACCGCAAGGCCGGAGCCGATCAGCAGACGACGGGTGATCAACATGCCCCCGGCTACCACACCGGCGCGGGGTTTCGCAGCACCGCCGGCGTCACGATCAGGTGCAGGCGGGCCACAGGCTGCTTGCAGGGGGGGCCGGTTTGCGCCATGGTGCGGCCACGCTGCGTTGGTGTCGGTCCGACAGCGCGCCCCCCCTGGTCGAAGCGGCCCGGGCGGATGGCCGCGATGTTGCTTCCGGCAGCCCGGCAACCCTTCGGTCATTCCGTGGCGCGCATCCTGCGTCCCTGACCGGCCTGTTGTGCCCGTTCCAGCCAGCCTGGTGCTCCATCGAGCGCCATCTCCTCAGGGCGTCCCGCCGGGCCGCCGACTCACACCGGGCACCCCCGATCGTCGGGGGTCGCCGCCTCGCACAGGGACCAGCGCGCGCGCCGTGACCGTCCATATCACCTCCGGACAGCCCACGACTCCGCCGCACCCGGCACCGGTTCCCTCATCCACAACCATCGTTCGCCCTGCCCCTTCAGGCCGGATGCACGCCGTGCTGGCCTGCATCCTCCGGCCAGGCGCCGCGCCCCTCGCGCGTGCCCTGCCAGCCTGTCGCGCGGCCCGGGCATCCCGGAGTTCCCCCTGTCATGACCAAGCGCATGTTGATCGACGCCACCCACCCGGAAGAAACCCGCGTGGTGGTGCTCGACGGTAGCCGCCTCGAAGATTACGACGTCGAGACCTCCAACAAGAAGCAGCTCAAGGGCAACATCTACCTGGCCAAGATCGTCCGGGTGGAACCCAGCCTGCAGGCCGCCTTCGTCGAATATGGCGGCAACCGCCACGGCTTCCTGGCGTTCGGCGAGATCCATCCCGACTATTACCAGATCCCCGTGGCCGACCGGCTGCGCCTGCTCGAAATGCAGGAGCAGCAGGCGCGCGAGGAAGAGGCCGCCGACGATGCCGCCGCGGCGAGCATGGGCGGCCATCACGGCCACGCCAGCCACCTCGCCGACGACCTCGGCAACGACACCGCCGCCGACGCGCCGGCCGAGGCATTTGAGGCGGGCGCGCCCGCCCGGGCCCTCGACATCGCCGGCGACGATCTGGCCATCCCGCCGCCGCCCAGCGAGGCCGCGCGGCCCGACGAACCGGGCGACGAATCGGGGCACGAACCGGGCGACATCGGCGCCGATCTGTCGCCCGAGATGGTGGACGCCGCCCAGGATGACGCCGCCGAATACGCCGCCGATGACGCCCTGACCGAGCAGGCCCTGGCCGGTGAAGCCCTGACCGGCGAGCTGGAAGGTGGCGGCGACGCCCGCGCCAGCGCCGATGCGCCCGACAGCGGTGATGAGACCGGTCGCGGCGTGCCGGCGCGCTTCCTGCGCAACTACAAAATCCAGGAGGTGATCCGTCGCCGCCAGATCATTCTGGTGCAGGTCGTCAAGGAGGAGCGCGGCAACAAGGGCGCGGCGCTCACCACCTACATCTCGCTCGCCGGACGCTATTCGGTGCTGATGCCCAACTCGCCGCGGGGCGGCGGGGTGTCGCGCAAGATCACCGCCGTCGGCGACCGCAAGCGGCTCAAGGAGGTGATCCACGAGCTGGACCTGCCGCGCGGCATGGGGCTGATCGTGCGCACCGCCGGCGCCAACCGCCCGAAGCCCGAGATCAAGCGCGACGGCGAATATCTGCTGCGCCTGTGGGACGACATCCGCGAGCGCACGCTGCAATCCACCGCGCCGTCGCTGATCTACGAAGAAGCCAGCCTGATCAAGCGCGCCATCCGCGACGTGTATTCGCGCGATGTCGATGATCTGCTGGTCGATGGCGAGGATGGCTGGCGCGCGGCGCGCGAGTTCATGCGCATGCTCATGCCCACGCACGCCTCCAAGGTGGTGCTGTGGCAGGACCCGTCGCAGAAATTATTCGCCCGCCACGGGGTGGAGGCGCAGCTCGACGCCATGCTGTCGCCGACCGTGCAGCTCAAATCCGGCGGCTATCTGGTGATCAACCAGGCCGAGGCGCTGGTGGCGATCGATGTGAACTCCGGCCGGTCGACCCGCGAGCGCAACATCGAGGAGACCGCGCTGCGCACCAATCTGGAGGCCGCCGACGAGGTGGCGCGCCAGTTGCGCCTGCGCGACCTGGCCGGGCTGATCGTGATCGATTTCATCGACATGGAAGCCAAGAAGCACAATGCCGCGGTCGAGCGCCGCATCAAGGAGGCGCTGAAGAACGACCGCGCGCGCATCCAGGTCGGCCATATCAGCAGCTTCGGCCTGCTGGAGATGAGCCGCCAGCGTCTGCGCCCCTCGCTTGCCGAGACCAGCTTCATCGCCTGCCCGCATTGCGGCGGCACCGGCCATGTGCGCAGCACCGAGACCGCCTCGATGCATGTGATGCGCGCGGTCGAGGAGGAAGCGGCCAGGCACCGCTCCGCCGAGATCGTGGTGCATGTCGCCGGGTCGATCGCGCTGTATATCCTCAACCACAAGCGCGCCTGGCTCGCCGGCATCGAGAGCCGGCATGGCATGGTGGTCGCCTTCGCCGCCGACGATTCGCTGATCGCGCCGCAAACCCGCATCGACCGCGTGCGCGCGGCCACCGGCGAGCCGCCGCGGGCGATGTCGGTGCCGATCGCGCAGGGCATGCCGCCGCTGGCATCCGCGACGTTCGAGCCGGCCGAGTCCGCCGACCTCGATGACGACGAGGCGCAGCAAGGTGAGTTCGCGGCACCCGCGACCGGCCCGACCGGCCCGGCCGGCGCGACCGGCGCGGCCGAGACCGCCGAGGAAGGCGAACGCCGGCGCAAGCGTCGGCGCCGGCGCCGGGGCGGACGTCGGCCCGACGGCAGCGATGCCGGCGAGAGCGATGCCGCCAGCGAGGCCGGCGAGAGCGAGGGCGAGG
>DAHWBL010000509.1 GCA_027323595.1 Acetobacteraceae bacterium
CCCGATCAGAGCTTCTCCGAACGCCAGATCTACGAATCCGCGATGGACCGCCTCGCCGCCGAACTCGCCGCGGTGGACAAAAGCGACAAGCCCACCGCCATCACCAAGCTGCTCGACTATCTCAACAAGGCGACGGACTGACCCACCCGCCGACGCCCGCGCAGACAAAAAAAGCCCCGGCCCTCGCGGACCGGGGCTTCTTTTTGACCGCCAGCGATCACTCCCGGCGCGAGCCGGTCAGTTGCAGGATCAGCATGAACAGGTTGATGAAGTTCAGATACAGCGCCAGCGCGTCATAGACGCTGCGCTTGGCGGCCTCGTCCAGCCCCTCGGCATGGGCATATTGCACGTAGGTCGCGCGGATCCGCTGGGTGTCGTAGGCGGTGAGCCCGACGAACACCAGCACGCCGATCACGCTGATGGCGAACTGCAACCCGGCACTGCCCAGGAACATGTTGACCAGCCCGGCGATGATGATGCCGATCAGCCCCATCATCAGGAACGAGCCCATCCGCGTCAGGTCGGCCTTGGTGGTGTAGCCCCAGATGCTCATCGCCGCGAAGGTGCCCGCGGTGATGAAAAAGGTGCGCGCGATCGAGGTGCCCTCATAGGCCAGGAAGATGTTGGCCAGCGACGCGCCCATCACCGCGCAGAACGCCCAATACAGCGCCTGCGCCGAGGATTTGCTGAGCTTGTTCACCCCGAAGCTGAGGATCATCACGAACGCCAGCGGCGCGATCATCACCACATAGCCAAGCCCGGTCGGGTGATAGCCGATGCCGCCCGACACCGTGCGCACCGGGGCGTAGAACGCATTGATCAGGCTGGTGTTGGCGACCCCATAGGAGACCACCCCGGTCAGCAGCAGGCCGGAGGCCATCCAGTTGTAGACGCGCAGCATATAGGCGCGCAGGCCGGCATCCAGAACCTCGGCCCCGGCGGCCGCCGGCGCGCCAGTCCAGGTCCGGTAGTCGGGCGTGTAAGCCATCGTGGTGCTTCCCTCATGTCGGGCGAACCGCCCGATCTGGTCGTTGCGACGGGCAGGATGCCCATCGGGGTGAATCTTGGCCTTTCGGGGGAAAGGTTCAAGCGGATTCGGCGCCAGCCACGCGCTTATTACGAGATTCTCAACCAGCGCGCGGGTTTCTCGCGCAACGCCGGGGCGCTGCCGACCAGCCCCAGCCCCACCGCCGTCGCCGCCGAGCCGAGCAGCGTCGCCAGGCCCACCCCCCAGGCCGGCTGCCAGTCCGCGCCCAGCACCAGCCGCGTCACCGCCCAGCCCGCGCCCGCCCCCACCACCGCCGCCAGCAGCCCCGCCGCCAGCCCCAGCAGCGCGAACTCCACCAGCCAGGCGGCGCGGATCTGCCCGCGCGTCGCCCCCAGCACCTTCAGCACCACCGCCTCGGCCACCCGCCGCTTCTGCGTCGCCGCCACCGCGCCCGCCATCACCAGCGCGCCCGACACCAGCGCCAGCGACGCCACCCCGGCCAGCCCCCCCGCCACCTGCCCGACCAGCGCCGACAGCGCGCCCAGCAGCTCGGTGATGTCGATCGCGGTCACATTGGGCAGCGCGTCGGCCACACGGCGCAGCAGCCCGGCACTGGTCGCCGGGTCGGCATGCACCGAGGCCAGCACCGACTGCGGCGCCGATGACAGCACCCCCGGGCTCGCCACCAGGGTAAAATTGATCCCCATGCTGCGCCATTGCACGTCGCGCAGGCTGGTCACCGTGAGGTCCACATCGCGCCCGCCGACATTGAGCCGCAGCACCCCGCCCAGCCCGATGCCCCAGCCACGCGCGATCGACGCATCCATCGACAGTTGCGGCGGCCCGTCATAATCGGCCGGCCACCAGGTGCCCGCCACGATGCGCGTGCCCGGCGGCGGCAGCGCCGACCAGGTCAGCCCGCGATCGCCATCGAGCGCCCAGCGGCTGTCGGCACTCGCGGCCACCCGCTCCACCGGCACCCCGTCGATCGCCACCACCCGCGCGCGCATGTTGGGCACCTGCTCCACCCCCGACAGCCCCGGCGTTGCCGCCAGCAGCGCGTCGAAAACCGGCATCTGCGGGCGTTGCAGATCGATGAAGAACAGGCTCGGCGCGCTCGCCGGCACCTGCTCGGCCAGCTCGCGGCCGATATTGACGCGCAGCTCGGCGAGCGTGGTCAGCATCGACAGCCCCACCCCCAGCGCCACCAGGATCACCGCCGTCGGGTTGGCCGGCGCCGACAGCGCCGAGACGCCCAGCCGCGCCCACACCGCGCGCGGCCGCGGCAGATGCCGCGCCAGCCGCACCAGCCCCGCCCCGGCCAGCGCGAACAGCCCCAGCGTGGCCGCCGCCGCCACGCAGAACCCCAGCGCGAACCGCCGGTCCGGCGCGCCCGCCAGCACCAGCCCGACCAGCGCCGCGCCGATCAGCACCACCGCCCCGCCCAGCCGCCAGCCCATCGCCCGGCCCCGCGGCAGCACCAACTCGCGAAACAGCGCCGCCCCGGGGATCGTCGCCGCCCGCGCCACCGGCGCCAGCGCGAACAACAGCGCCACCAGCAGCCCGGT
>DAHWBL010000513.1 GCA_027323595.1 Acetobacteraceae bacterium
CCGCCGCCGCCTCCGCCCGCTGGCCCGGCCCGGTGGAGCGGCTCGACCCGGCGGCGAGCGCGCGGGCCGACCTGGTCATCGACGCGCTGTTCGGCGCCGGGCTGTCCCGCCCGGTCGATGGGGTGGCCGCGGATTGCCTGCGCGCCGCGCGCCGGCTGATCGCCATCGACATGCCCAGCGGCATCGACGGCGCCACCGGGGCGGTGTGCGGCTTTGCCCCGATGGCCGAGGCCACCGTCACGTTTTTCCGGCCCAAGCCCGGCCACCTGCTGTATCCCGGCCGTGCCCATTGCGGCGACCTTGTGCTCGCCGACATCCTGATCCCGCCGGCGGTGCTGGAACTGATCCGCCCCGGCTGTGTCGCGAACCACCCCGACCTCTGGGCGCTGCCCGCGCCGGGGCCGGACGACCATAAATATCGGCGCGGGCTGCTGACCATCCTTGGCGGCGAGATGGCCGGCGCGGCGCGGCTGGCCGCCGCCGCCGCCCGCCGCGCCGGCGCGGGCCTGGTGTGCATCGCCCACCCGGCCGGGCCGTGGCCCGCCACCGAGCCGGGGGTGATCCTCACCGATGCCGCCCTGCCGAGCCTGCTCGCGGACCCGCGTCGGCGGGTCTGGCTGGTCGGGCCGGGGCTTGGCGCCAGCGCCGGGCCGGCGCTCGCGTCGCTGCGCGCCGCCGGTCGCCAGATCGTCGCCGACGCCGATGCGCTCACCGCCTGCGCCGGCGCGCCGGAGCGGCTGCGCGGCTGCGCCATCATCACCCCGCATGCCGGTGAGTTCGCCCGCCTGTTCCCCGACCTCGCCGGCACCGACCGGCTGGCCGCCGCGCGCGCCGCCGCGGCGCGTACCGGCGCGGTGGTGATCCTCAAGGGTGCAGACACGCTCATCGCCGACCCCGACGGGCGCTGTGCGATCAACCACAACGCGCCGCCGGCGCTGGCAACCGCGGGCAGCGGCGACGTGCTGGCCGGGATCGCCGCCGGGCTGCTCGCCGCCGGCATGGCGCCCTGGCCGGCCGCCGCCGCCGCGGTGTGGCTGCATGGCGCCGCCGCCACGCTCATCGGGCCTGGACTGATCGCCGAAGACCTGCCACCCGCACTCCCCAGGGTGATGACCGCCGCCCGGGCCGAACAACAGAACCAGGCCGAACAACAGGACACGACCCCATGAACGACATCGCCGCCGCCCCCACCCTGTTCGATCGCGCACTGCGCCGGGTCACCGGCCTGTGGCGCGACATGGCCGCCTCGGTCACCCCGCAGGAGGATGACAGCCTGGCCGGGCAGATGCGCGCCTGCCTGGATGGCCGTGGCGGCGAGGTGTCGGCGCGCAACCGTGCCGCCCGGCTCGCCGAGACCTATCTGGCCGCCGACCCGGCCGCCCGGCTGGAGTTTCTGCGCACCCTGGCCGGCTTTGACGCGAACCCCGCCGCCGTCGCCGCCGCCTACACCGCCCTTGCCGATGCCGCCGACGAACCCGCGCGCATGGCCGCGCAGTCCGCCCTGCGCCGCACGCTGGAGCCGCCGCGGCTGCGCCTGCTCACCCAGTTCACCACCATCCCCGACGGCATGAAGTTCCTGGTCGATCTGCGCGCCAGCATGCTCGACACGATGAAGACCGACCCGTATCTGCGCGCGCTCGAATCCGACCTGCGCGGGCTGCTCGCCAACTGGTTCGATGTCGGCTTTCTGGAGATGGTGCCGGTGAGCTGGAACAGCCCGGCGCTGTTGCTCGAACGGCTGGTGCAGTACGAGGCGGTGCACCGCATCCGCAACTGGCAGGATTTGAAGAACCGGCTCGATTCGGACCGCCGCTGCTATGCGTTCTTCCATCCGCGCATGGCGCTCGAACCGTTGATCTTCGTCGAGGTGGCGATGGTGCAGGGCCTGTCCGGTTCGGTGCAGCATCTGCTCGATCGCGACGCGCCGGTGCAGGACCCGCGCACCGCCGACACCGCGATTTTCTATTCCATCAGCAATTGTCAGCGCGGACTGGGTGGCATCAGCTTCGGCAATGTCCTGATCAAGCGCGCGGTCGAGACCCTGTCAGCGGAATTTCGCAACCTGCGCAATTTCGCGACACTCTCGCCGCTGCCTGGCTTTCGTCGCTGGCTGGACGCGCAGATCGCCGAACCGCAGGACGGCCTGGTCACCGACGAGGAAAGCCTGGCGCTGCGCACCGCGCTCGCCGCGGCCGATATCGCCACCGATTCGACCAACGGTGGCGCCGCCCTTGCCACCCTGCTCGCGCAACGGCGCTGGCACACCAACCCAGGCCTGGTGGAGGCCGCGCGCGGCCCGCTGACGCGGCTGTGCGCGCGCTATTTGCTGGTGGAAAGCCGCGGCCGGCGCGCGCTCGACCCGGTGGCGCATTTTCACCTCAGCAACGGCGCGCGCATCGAGCGCATCAACATGCTGGCCGATATCTCCGCCAAGGGCCTGCGCGAGAGCGCCGGGCTGATGGTCAATTATCTCTATGATCTGGCCAAGATCGAGACCTACCATGAAGATTATGTCGGCGATGGCAAGCGCAACGCGGCCACCACGGTGCGCCGGCTGATGAAGGGCTGATACCTATCAGCCGACGCTCCTGGTGCGGGTGCGCAGCGTCACGAATTCCTCCGCCGCGGTGGGATGGATGCCCACCGTGCGATCGAAATCCTGCTTGGTGGCGCCTGCGGTGATGGCAATCGCGATGCCCTGGATCATCTCCGGCGCATCGTCGCCCAGCATGTGCGCGCCCACCACCCGGTTGCTGCCCTGCTCGACCACCAGCTTCATCATCGTCCGCCGCGCGCGCCTGCTGATGCCGTGGCGCATCGGGGTGAAACTGGTGAGATAGATGTCGTGCGGCCCGCGCGTGGCGGCCTGTGCCTCGGTGATGCCAACGGTTGCGATCGGCGGCGATGAGAACACCGCGGTCGGCACCGCCTCCATCGACCAGCTTCGCGGCGGATGGCTGGCGAACAGCCGGTCCGCCAGATGGTGCCCCTCGGCGATCGCGACCGGCGTGAGATTGAGGCGGTCGGTCACATCGTCGATGGCAAAGATGTGCGCCGCACTGGTGGCGTGCGCGTCATCCACCGCGATCGCGCCGGCCTTGGTGAGTGCAACCCCGGCATGTTCCAGCCCGAGCCCGTCGACATAGGGAATCCGGCCGGTGGCGAAGAACACCAGATCGGTATGGATGCTGCTGCCATCGGACAGTTCGACGATTTTCTCGCCCGCCTGCTGGCGGATCGACACCGGGCTCACGCCGGCATGCTGCGTGATCCCGCCGGCCGCCATCGCCTCGGCGAGGCCGGTGCGCATATCCTCATCGAACCCGCGCAGCGGCAGCTTCTGCCGCATCACCACATCGAAGCGCCGCGGCTCGGAGCGGAAGAGCCGCAGAGCCTCGGCGATGCCCACTCTCGACCACTGATGTAGGCTGCCCATCCCACGGAGGGTGCACCCCTGAGCGTCGAGAGACTCCAAGGGCGAGTCGACGGACTGATCGATGCTCAATTGCTCGAGCTTTGCCGTTATCGCGCCAACCACGTTGGCCGTCAGGCGATCCTGCAGGTGAAATACATCGTC
>DAHWBL010000018.1 GCA_027323595.1 Acetobacteraceae bacterium
CCAGGGCGGACGCGATTTTGCCGGGCGCTGCCTACACCGAAAAGAGTGGCACCTGGGTGAACACCGAGGGGCGGGTGCAGCGCGGCGCCGCGGCCATTTTCCCGCCCGGTGAGGCGCGCGAAGACTGGCGCATTTTACGCGCGTTCAGCGAGAGCATCGGCCAGCCGCTGCCTTATGACGATCTGGACGCGGTGCGCGCCCGGCTTGTCGCAGGGAACCCGGTTTTTGGGGCGGAAGGTATGGCGCATGCGCCCTCCTGCTCCGATCCGAGTGCGCCGGCGGCGGCCAGGTCGGTTGATCCGGCGGTGTTCGTGCCGACGATCGCCAATTATTACATGACCGACCCGATCAGCCGGGCCAGCGCGACCATGGCCGCGTGCACCCAGGCCCGAGCAGCGGTATTGCCGCAGGCGGCCGAGTGATGAAGGACCTGCTGCGGCCGCTGTATGGGCACATGATGGGCGCCAAGGACCAGCTCAGCTTCTTCCTGTTCGAGACCACCGCGGGCGAGGTCGTCATGACCTTCGTTCATGCGCTGTTCCTGTTGGTGCCGTTGCTGATGGGCGTCGCCTATCTCACCTATGCCGAGCGCAAGGTGATGGCGGCGATGCAGATGCGCAAAGGCCCGAATGTCGTCGGCCCGTTCGGTCTGTTCCAGCCGTTCGCCGACGCGATCAAGATGTTGATGAAAGAGACCATCATCCCGATGGGGGCGAACAGATATCTGTTCATCCTCGCGCCGATATTGACCTTCATGCTGGCGATGATCGCCTGGGCGGTGATCCCGGTAAATAATGGCTGGGCGATCGCGGACATCAACGTCGGTGTGCTGTATCTGTTTGCGATCAGTTCGCTTGGCGTCTACGGCGTCATCATCGCCGGCTGGGCGAGCAACTCGAAATACGCCTTCCTCGGCGCGCTGCGCAGTGCCGCGCAGATGGTCAGTTACGAAGTGTCGATGGGCTTCGTGATCGTCACGGTTCTGCTGTGCGTGGGCTCGCTCAATCTCAATGACATCGTCATGGCGCAGCGGCATTTGTGGTTCGTCATTCCGCTGTTCCCGATGTTCGTGGTGTTTTTCATCTCCGCGCTGGCCGAAACGAACCGCGCACCGTTCGACCTGCCCGAAGGCGAGAGCGAGATCGTTGCCGGTTTTTTCGTCGAATACAGCTCGCTGTCGTTCGGGCTGTTCTTTTTGGGCGAATACGCGAACATGATCCTGATGTCCGCGCTGACATCCATCCTGTTCCTGGGCGGCTGGCTCGCGCCGCTGGGGATCGCGCCGTTCACCTGGCTGCCCGGGCCGATTTGGCTGATCCTCAAGATCTGCATGTGTCTGTTCGTGTTCATCTGGGTGCGCGCGACATTCCCGCGCTATCGCTACGACCAGTTGATGCGTCTGGGTTGGAAAGTATTTTTGCCGCTGTCGCTGTTTTGGCTGGTGGTGACCTCGGGCGCGCTGGTGGCGTTCGGCTGGTTGCCGGTGGCGCAATGACGCGGGCAAGGGGAGCCTGAGCATGGCATTTGTGGATCGCGTCGCGGGTCGGCTGTTGCTGGGCGAACTGCTGGGTGGCATGTCGCTGACGCTGCGGTATTTTTTTCGACCGAAGGCGACCATCAACTATCCGTACGAGAAGGGACCGATCGGCCCACGCTTCAAGGGAGAGCACGCGCTGCGCCGCTACCCGAACGGTGAGGAGCGTTGCATCGCCTGCAAACTCTGCGAGGCCGTCTGTCCGGCGCAGGCCATCACCATCGAGGCCGAGCCGCGCGATGACGGCTCGCGACGGACCACACGTTATGATATCGACATGACGAAATGCATCTATTGCGGGCTGTGCGAGGAAGCCTGCCCGGTGGATGCGATTGTCGAGGGACCGAATTTCGAGTTCGCCACCGAGACCCGCGAGGAGCTGCTCTATGACAAGGGCAAGCTGCTCGCCAACGGGGACCGGTGGGAGAGCGAGATCGCGCGGCGGCTCGAGCTTGATGCGCCCTATCGCTGAAACCGGTTATCTGGAGTACCCGGCATGATCGCCGTGATCGCGTTCTATGTGTTCGCCGCCATCCTCATCGGCTCCGCGGTGATGGTGGTGACATCGCGCAACCCGGTGCATTCCGTGCTGTTCCTGATTCTGGGCTTCTTCAACGCCGCGGGGCTGTTCCTGCTGGCCGGCGCGGAGTTCCTCGCGCTGATCCTGGTGATCGTGTATGTCGGCGCGGTCGCGGTGCTGTTCCTTTTCGTGGTGATGATGCTCGACATCGATTTCACCGAGTTGCGCGAAGGCTTTCAGAAATACGCGCCGGTTGGCCTCGCGGTCGGCGCGCTTTTGTTCGGTGAGCTGCTGTTCGCGCTCGGCGCGTGGGATTTCGCGCCGGCCGCGGGCGGTCTGCGCCAGACCCCGATGCCTGATTACGGCACCAACACCGCCATGCTGGGCCATGTGATCTATACGGATTACGTGCTGCTGTTCCAGGTCTCGGGGCTGGTGCTGCTGGTGGCGATGATCGGCGCCATCGTGCTGACGCTGCGACCGCGCGTCGATAGCCGGCGTCAAAACATCGAAGCGCAGATTTCGCGAACCCCGGCGCAGACGCTGAGCATGGTGAATGCGCCGCTCGGCGCCGGCGTGCGCGCGGCGGAATATCATCGCCGTGAGCCGGCTGCGCGGGTGGGCGAGGAGGATGTCTGAGATGGTGGTTCCGCTGGGCGCGTATCTGACGGTCGCCGCGATCGTTTTGGTTATCGGAATATTTGGCATTTTCATCAATCGCAAGAACGTCATCGTCATACTGATGTCGGTCGAGCTGATCCTGCTCGCGGTCAATCTCAACCTGGTGGCGTTCTCGGCGGCGCTGCAGGACCTCGCCGGGCAGGTGATGGCGATGTTCGTGCTGACCGTCGCCGCCGCCGAGGCGGCGATCGGACTGGCGATCCTGGTGGTGTATTTCCGCAATCGCGGCTCGATCGAGGTCGAGGACGTGACGTTGATGAAGGGCTAGCGATGATCTACGCAATCGCCGTTTTTGCCCCGCTCGCGGGCTCATTGATCGCCGGGCTGTTCGGCCGCGCGATCGGCGACCGCGCCGCGCAGGCGGTGACCATCACCTGCATGGTGCTTGCCTCGCTGTGCGGCATCACCGCGTTCGCGCAACTGGTGTGGGGTGGCGCTCCGACCGGAACGGTGCTGCTCGGCACCTGGGTCGATGTGGACCGTTTCCATCTCGCCTGGGCGCTGCGCTATGACACGTTGTCGGCGGTGATGGTGGCGATGGTGACCACGATCGCCACGCTGATTCACATCTACAGCGTCGGCTACATGAGCCACGACAAATCCATCGCCCGCTTCTTCAGCTATCTCAGCCTGTTCAGCTTCGCGATGCTGATGCTGGTGACCGCGGATAATCTGGTGCAGCTGTTCTTCGGCTGGGAGGGCGTGGGGCTCGCCTCCTATCTGCTGATCGGCTTTTGGTATGACCGGCCGAGCGCCTGTGCCGCGGCGATGAAGGCGTTCATCGTCAACCGCATCGGCGATCTGGGCTTCGCGCTCGGCATCGCGCTGTTGTTCTGGACGGTCGGCAGCGTCGAATTCAGTGACATTTTCCCCGCGATCGCGGCGCACCAGGGCGAATTCTACAACCTGCTGGGCAGCAATTTCCCGGTGATGGACGTGATCGGCGTGCTGTTGTTCATCGGCGCGATGGGCAAGTCCGCTCAGATCGGCCTGCATGTGTGGCTGCCAGACGCGATGGAGGGGCCAACGCCGGTCTCCGCGCTGATCCACGCGGCAACCATGGTCACCGCCGGGGTGTTCCTGATGGCGCGCATGTCGCCGCTGCTCGAATACGCGCCCGGTGCGTTGGCATTCGTGGGTTTCATCGGCGCCACCACCGCGCTGTTCGCCGCCACCATCGGCTGCGTGCAGAACGACATCAAGCGGGTGATCGCCTATTCCACCTGTTCGCAGCTCGGTTACATGTTCATTGCCGCCGGCGCGGGTGCCTATCAGGCATCGATCTTTCACCTGTTCACCCATGCCTTCTTCAAGGCGCTGCTGTTC
Organism: Acetobacteraceae bacterium; assembly: GCA_027323595.1. GTDB lineage: Bacteria > Pseudomonadota > Alphaproteobacteria > Acetobacterales > Acetobacteraceae > CAIVDX01. Next base: position 4,062 of record DAHWBL010000018.1, read on the forward strand.
CTGGGCGCCGGCTCGGTGATCCACGCGATGTCCGATGAGCAGGACATCCGCCGCATGGGCGGCATCTGGCGCAAGATCCCGATCACCTACACGGTGTTCTGGATCGGCAGCCTGGCACTTGCCGGCATCATTCCTTTTGCCGGCTACTACTCGAAGGACGCGATCCTGGAGGCGGCGTTCGCGTCGGGCACTGGCATCGGCATGTATGGCTATGTGTGCGGCGTCGCCGCCGCGTTCCTGACCGCGTTCTACTCGTGGCGGCTGATCATCCTCACCTTCCACGGCGCGCCGCGGGCGGACCATCACACCATGGAGCATGTGCATGAAAGCCCGCTGGTGATGACCGGCCCGCTGATGGCGCTTGCCCTTGGCGCGATCTGCACCGGCTTCGTGTTCCATGGCCAGTTCATCGGGGCGGGATGGCACGAATTCTGGCGCGCCTCGATCTTCAACGGGCCGAACAACCATGTGCTCGCTGACATGGAGGAAATCCCGTCGCTGGCGGCGCTGTTGCCAAGCATCGTCGGCATTGCCGGTATCGCCACGGCCTATGTGATGTATGTGCTGAAGCCGTCGCTTCCCGGCGCGCTCGCCGAGCGGTTCGGCCCGGTGTACCGGCTGCTGCTGAACAAATGGTATGTCGATGAGCTGTATGGCGCGGTGTTCGTGCAGCCATATCGTCGCCTCGCGCGCCAGCTCTGGCAGGTGGGCGATGCGATCATCATCGATGGCGTGCCCAACGGCCTCGCCAGCATGACCACCGAAGGCTCAGGGCGGGTGGCGCGGCTGCAAAGCGGCTCGCTGGCGATGTATGCGTTTGCGATGTTGATCGGGCTGGTTGTGCTGGCCGCCCTGTTCCTTCTGGTGCGGTGACGATATGAACGCGGCAGGCTTTCCCCTTCTATCGCTGCTCACCTGGCTGCCGCTCGCCGGCTGCCTTCTGATCATGCGGGTGCGCGGCGACGATGC
>DAHWBL010000023.1 GCA_027323595.1 Acetobacteraceae bacterium
GGGTCCGTCGCCACCGGGCGCGGGGTGACGGGGGGAGGCGCGAAGGCCGGTGGCGCGATCGGCGCGACCGGTGCGACCGGCGGCGCGCGGTGCGGCGGCGCGAGGAAGCTCGGCGGCGGGTCGGGCGGAACCGGCTGCGCGCGCAACACCGGGTCGGGCATCGGCGCGCGCACCGGCGGACGCACCATCCCGGCGGGCATCTCCAGCGGCGCGGGCAGCGGCGGTGGCGCCGCCGGCTGGGTCGGCGGCTGCGCGGGGATCGGCGGCAAATCGAAGCGCGGGATCTCCAGCCTGGCGGCGTCCGCGCCGGCGCCGCGCCGGGCCGGCTCGGGGACCCGCAGCGACAGCGCGCGGATTTCGCCCTGAATTTCATCCAGCCGCGCATCCAGCCGCTCCAGCCGGCCACGCAGCCCGAACACGGTGAACGGCATGGTCAGCAGCGCCAGCCCATAGAGCATCGCCGGCAGCAGAACCGCGACCAGTGCCCAGCCGGGCAGCCAGTCAGGCAGCGCGAAGGGAAGGCTCATCGCCCGCCCGGGTCAGGAAGCGCGGGCAACGCCGTCGATCACCAAACCGGCCAGCGCATGGCCCAGGCCGCGATGCAGATTCTCGGCCAGTGACAGCCGGGTCGTCGGGCTCGCGCGTTCCAGGTCGATCACCCCGTCATTGACCCATTCGCGCATCAGGTCATAGCGGCGGAACAGCAGCCGTCCGGGGCCCGAAGCGGTGGCGCGCAACGCCTGCTGATACGGCGCGAGGTTGGTGCTTTCCTCCAGCATGCGGCTGAATTGCTGGTCGACCAGCACCAGGTCGGCGCCCGCGCCTTCGGCCAGCGTCGCGCCTTCGGCCAGGGTGGCGGCGAATTGCTCGGGCGCGGTTTTGCGCAGCGCGTCCACCGTGCCGGTCTGCCAGATCACCAGCTGGTAGCCGCCCTTGCCCAGCGCGGCGCGAATCAGCGCCAACTGCTCGGCGGCGGTGATGCCCTTGCGCCCCTCCACATCGATGCTGATCTCGGCCCCCGGCCAGGCGGCGGACAGCGCATCGGTCATGCGACGGGCGAAGCCGGCGTCGGCCGGCGCACGCCCCGGCGGGCGCATGGTCGCCGAGCCGACCGCCAGGATATGCAGGGTCTGATGCGCCGCGACCGCGGCGGCGAGCCTGCCCAGCGGCGTGCTGGCGGTGGTGAACTCGGCCGGCGTCGGGCAATTCGCCGTGGCGGCAAGCGCTCCCAGCGCCGCCGCCTCGGGCGACAGCGGCAGAAGCATCATCAGGGCTGCCAGCAGGGACAAGATACGCATGTGCCCGCCACCGGTATCAGGCACGGCGATACTCGGCAAGCATGCGCAAGAACATATGTCTGTTCGCCGGCCGCGCGCCCGCGTGCCTGGCCGGCGGGGTTGACCGGCGGGCACAGCGTGCGAAAAGCCGGCGGTGCCTCCCGACAGTTGGATCATCGCCGAGGATTATGCCGGCCTGCAGGCGCAGGCGTTGGGGCTGGCCGAACGCGCCGGGCTCGCCCCGACGCTGCGCGTGCTCACCCCGGCGCGGCCGTGGAGCATGTTTCCCGCCGCGATCTGGCCGGCGCCGCTGCGCGCGGTCGGGCTCACCGGGGTGCAGGCGCCGCCGCTGGTGATCGGCGTTGGCGGTGTCGCCGCCGCGGTCGGCGCGGCCCTGCGCACCGGCGGCCGGCGGGTGGTGCATGTGCAGCACCCGCGCATGGATATCGGCCGCTTCGATCTGGTGGTGGTCAACACCCACGATCTGCTGACCGGCCCGAACGTCATCGTCACCCGCACCGCCCTGCACCGGGTGACCCCCGAACGTCTGGCGGCGGCGGCGGCGGCCTGGGCGCCGCGCCTCGCGCATCTGCGCCGGCCGCTGCTGGGCGTGCTGATCGGCGGCAGCAACGGCCGCTTCCGGCTGGACCTGCCCACCGCCGGCCGGCTCGCCGCCCAGCTCGCCGGCCTTGCCCGCGGCGGGATCGGCGTCGCGCTCACCCCGTCGCGCCGCACCGACCCCGCGGTGCGCGACCTGCTGGCGCGCGAGATCGGCGCGGCCGGCGGCTATGTGTGGGATATGCAGGGCGACAACCCATATTTCGGCCTGCTCGGGCTCGCCGACGCGCTGCTGGTCAGCATGGACAGCGTGTCGATGATCTCCGAGGCGGTGGCCACCGGGGCGCCGGTGATGCTAGCCAGATTGCCGGGCCGGTCCCGCCGGATCGGTGATTTCATCGACGGGCTGGTGCGCGCGGACCGGGTGCGCTGGTTCGACGGGCGGCTCGTCGACTGGAAGGTGGCACCGCTCGACGATACCGACATGGCGGCCGCGGCGCTGCGCCAGCGGCTGGGATTTTAGGAGTTCGGGCTTCGGTGCTGGATATTCAGACATTCGACAACCGCCGTGGCGGCAACGTCCTCTACAAGGCGCTCGCCCACCCGCTCGCCGCCGAGGCGATCGCCGCGCTCTATGCGCGCCTGCCGGCACCGGTCTGGGTGCTGGACCCCGAGGACATCGCCGGCGCGCTGCTGGTGCTGCATCCGCAGGCGCCACCGATCGCCGGCGTGCTGGTGCAGGATGCGGCGGAGTTCGGCGTCCAGCGGCTGGGCCATGTCGCCCGTCCGCTCACCGACCTGCCGCATACCGGTGCCGCCTCGGTGCTGATCGCCGCGTTCGACGCCGCCGCCATCGCCGCGCGCATCGCGCATCTGCTGCCGCCTGGCTGCGTGGTGGCCAGCCTCGATTCGGCGCTGCCGCCGGAGCCAATGCGCACCAATCCGCGCAAGCCGCTCGATCCGCTGAACTACGCCACCAATTTCGCCTTCTTCCGCGACGCCGATGGGCTGTCCACGCGGCTGGTCACCGCCAATTACTGGAGCGGCTACGGTGCGGGGCCGGTGCGGCTGTGGCTGCGTCTGTTCGCCGGCGACGGCGCCGTGCTGGCCAGTTGGGAAGAGGAGCTGCCGCATGGGGCGGGCGGCATCCGCATCGACAGCGCCGAGGTGCGCGCGCGTTTCGCCCTGCCCGAATTCACCGGCCAGCTTTTCATCCATGCGATCGGCGTCGCCGGCCACGATGTGGTGAAATACGCCGTCGATACCTACGCCAGCGACGGCGGACCGAGCCTGTCCTGCACCCATGACGCCAACGCCTGGCCGTCAGATCGCTTCGCCGGGTTGCCGGCGCCGCGCGAGGACGAGCAGGTGGTGCTGTGGCTGCAGAATTCGCACGCCACCGCCATCCCGGCCGGGGCGATCACGCTGGACCGCATGGGCGCCGAACAGCCGGTGCCGCTCGACGTCGCCATCCCGGCCTTTGCCACCCACGCGCTCGATGTCGGTGCGCTGCTGCCTGGCCTGCGCTGGCCGGCGCAGATCGAACTGCGCGCCGGGCGCCACATGGTGCGGCCACGCTATGAGGTGAGCCGCGCCGGGCGCACCCGCATCGCGCATGTGAATGTCGAACGCGCCGACCTTGCCCCCGATCCCGCGATTGCGCGACTGCCCGAGGCGCTCGGGCGCGGCTATCTGCTGCCGTTCCCGGTGCTGCCGCGCGCTCGGTTCCGCTCCATCTTCCAGCCGACGCCGATGGCGCTGGCGCAGACCGACCTGCCGCTGCGGCTCGACGTGTTCGACACCACCGGCCGGCGCGTCGCCGCGCGCTTTCTCGGCCGGCTGCCGCGCGACCATGCGCTCGCCCTCGAAATCACCGAGGTCGAACAGGGACATGCCGAGCTGGTCTATGATTTCCGCGAAGGCGGCGGTGCGGATGGCTGGATGCACACGCTGGTCCGTTATGAGCACATCGCCAGCGGCCACGCCGCGGAGAGCAGCTTCGGCGCGCATATCTACAACACCCCGGTCACCTTTCGCGGCGAGCCGCAATCCTATCGCGGCGCCCCGCCGGGCCTGACCACCAGGCTGTTCCTGCGGCTCGGCCCCGCCGCGACCCCGGCCTTCACGTGCCTGATCTACCCGGCCTCGGCGGCCTGGCATCCGCACAGCGACACCAGGCTGATCCTGCATGACGGCAATGGCGGCCCGATCGCCGAGGCGACGGTGCGGATCGCCTGCTCCGGCTCGATGCTGATCCGCACGGATGAAATCTTCAGCCCGACGATACTGCGAAAAGCCGGCCCGCGCGGCTGGGTGCTGGTGCGCGACACCACCTGCCGGCTGTTTGGCTATCACGGGCTGATGAGCGACGACGGGCGATTCTCGCTGGATCACATGTTCGGCTTCTGAGCCGGCGCGTCGACAACAAGATATCGGGATGGTGGGCGCGACAGGGATTGAACCTGTGACCCCCGCCGTGTGAAGGCGATGCTCTCCCGCTGAGCTACGCGCCCATCCCGCGAGGCAGGCTCCTTAGCGGAAGCCTGCCCCGCTGCGCAAGTGGCCGGGGTTCAGGCCGTCGCGGCGCGGCCCTTGCCGAGCATGCCATCGACCGACAGCGCGCCCGCGCCATTGGCGACGAACGTCAGGAAGGCGCCTGCGATGGCGATGTTCTTCATGAAATGGATCATCTGGCCGGCATTGTCGGGGTGGTAATGCACGCCAATTCCCGCCCCCAGCGTGAACAGCGCGAGAGCCAGCGACACCCAACGTGTCTGCACCCCGACCAGGAACGCGAGGCCGCCGAAAAACTCCACCGCGACCGCGACGTAATAGGCAAGCTGCGGCACCGGGAAGCCGTTCTGCGCGATATAGGCCGTGGCGCCGGCCGGATTCATCAGCTTGCCGAAGCCTGATTGAATGAAAATCGCGGCGATCATGATGCGCGCGAGCAGCAGGATGGCGGATGTCGGCATGGTTTTGGCTCCCCTCGATTCGGTCGGATATCGGGCACTCGTTACGCATTTGCTATTGCCTCGCCACGGCTGGCAAGGGGGGCACGTGCCCGATTGTTCGACCCGCGCCCGCAACTGCCGTTTGACAGACAGCCGGCGGCGAAGCTACGGGATTCGTATGTCCGCTCATGGTCCGGCGCACGCCGTCATTCTCGCCGCGGGTCTGGGTACGCGGATGCGATCGGCGCTGCCCAAATGCCTGCACCCGATCGGCGGGCGGCCGATGCTGCTGCATCTGATCGACACCGCCGCTCGGGTCTTCGACGCCATCACCGTGGTGATCGGCCCGGACATGGCCGCGGTTGCCGCGGTGGCGGCACCGCACGCGGTGGTGGTGCAGACCGAGCGGCTCGGCACCGGTCATGCCGCGTTGCAGGCCGCGGCCGGCTTCGGCCAGGCCGATGTGGCCGTTCTTTATGCCGACAACCCGTTGATCACCGAGGCGAGCCTGCGCGCGCTGCTGGATCGGCGCCGGCGCGGTGACGTGGCGTTGGCGCTGCTGGCCATGCGCCCGCCCGAGCCTGGGCAATATGGCCGCGTGATCGAACAGGACGGCCATGTCGCGCGCATCGTCGAGGCCGCCGATGCCGACGCGGCGGAGCGCGCGGTCGGGCTGTGCAATGCCGGGGTCATGTGCGCACGGGGCACGGATTTCGTGCGCTGGCTGCGCGCGGTGCGCAACGACAACGCCAAGGGCGAATATTATCTCACCGACGTCGTGGCACTGGCCAACGCCGAAGGGGCGCGTGTGGCCGCCGTGGAGGCCCCGTTCGCGGAGCTGCGCGGCATCAATTCGCGCGCCGAGCTGGCCGAGGCGGAGGCCACTCTGCAGCAGCGTCTGCGCGCCGCCGCGATGGCCGGCGGCGTCACCATGGTGGCACCCGAAACCGTTTTTCTCTGCGTCGATACCCATTTCGAGGCGGATGTGGTGATCGGGCCGAACGTGGTGTTCGGGCCAGGCGTTTCGGTTGCCGGCGGCGCCGAGATCCGGGCGTTCTCGCATCTGGAAGGCTGCGCGGTGGGCGCGGACGCCATCATCGGCCCGTTCGCGCGGCTGCGGCCAGGCACGCTGATCGATGCGGGCGCGCATGTCGGCAATTTCGTCGAGCTGAAGGCCACCCATCTGGGCGCGGGGGCAAAGGCCAACCACCTCGCCTATCTCGGCGATGCGCAGATCGGCGCGCGCAGCAACATCGGTGCGGGCACCATCACCTGCAATTATGACGGCGTGGCCAAACATCGCACGGTCATCGGCGCGGGCAGCTTCATCGGCTCGGACGCGGTGCTGGTCGCCCCGGTCAGCGTCGGCGACGGCGCCTTTGTCGCGGCCGGCAGCGTGATCACCGAGGATGTGGCGGCGGACGCGCTGGCGTTCGGGCGCGCGCGCCAGCACGCGTTGCCGGGGCGGGCGAAGCAGATGCGCGCGGCGAAGGAAAAAACCTAGAATGTGTGGCATCGTCGGGGTGATCGGGACGCAGCCGGCGGCACCGGTGCTGCTGGATGCGCTCGCCCGGCTCGAATATCGCGGCTATGACAGCGCAGGGGTAGCCACCATCGTCGATGGCGCGATCGCGCGCTGCCGCGCCGAGGGCAAACTGGTCAATCTTCGCGCCGCCATCGCGCGCACGCCGCTGCCCGGCAGTGTGGGCATCGGCCACACGCGCTGGGCGACGCATGGCCGGCCGACGGAGACCAACGCGCATCCGCACGGCACCGAACGGGTCGTGCTGGTGCATAACGGCATCATCGAGAACCACGCCGAGCTGCGCGCCGAGCTGGAGCGCGCCGGCCAGGTGTTCACCACCGAGACCGACACCGAAACCGTCGCGCAATTGCTCGATCTGCTGCTGCGTCAAGGCATGTTGCCGATCGAGGCGGCCCGTGCGGCGTTCGCGCGGCTGGAAGGCGCCTATGCGCTGGCGATCCTGTTCGCCGATGATCCCGAGATGATCATCGGCGCGCAGCAGGGCGCGCCGCTCGCCGTGGGCTTCGGCGATGACGAGATGTTTCTCGGCTCGGACGCGCTCGCGCTCGCGCCGCTGACCCGCCGCATCGCCTATCTGCGAGATGGCGACCGCGCGATCATCCGTCGCGGCGGCGCGGAGTTCGTCGATGAGCACTGGCAGCCGGTCGATCGCGAAATCCGCCAGACCGCCTTCAGTGGCGCCTCGATCGGCAAGGACGGTTATCGGCACTACATGGAAAAGGAGCTGCA
>DAHWBL010000073.1 GCA_027323595.1 Acetobacteraceae bacterium
CGGTCCCGCGGGTCGCGCCGGCGGGTGATCAATTTCTTGCGTTCGAGCGCGGCGACGATCGGGGTGAGCGAGGCCTTCTCGACCGCGAGGCGCTCGGCGAGCGCGACCTGGGTCAGCCCGTCGCCGCGCCACAGCACGCGCAGGGCCGACCATTCGGCGTTGGTGACCTGGTGGGTGCCGAGCTCGGCGGACAGGGCGCGCACCATCGCGCGATGCGCGCCGCGCAGCAGCAGGCCCAAACTGTCGTCGGTGTGGCTGTCGTCGGTATGACTGGCGGGGGTGGGACTGTTGTTGTCGGCGGGCACGTCACGCGCGCCGTCGCTCGCGTCTCGCATCGCGTGCCCCGCGCCACCGTCCATGCGACCGCCCCCGACTGTTCTTGACAGGTTTTCGTATGGAGACTTACGGTCGATCCGGTCAAGCCAGTCAAGGGGGGGGAGCCGCCGAATGCCGGAAATCCATATCGGGCGTGCCGAGGAGATCGGCGAGGGCGAACGGCGGATCGTCAGCCATGAGGATGTCGAGATCGGCGTGTTTCGCTGGGAGGGGGCCTATTTCGCCTACCGCAACCAGTGTCCGCACCAGGGCGGGCCGGCCTGTGAGGGGCTGCTGATGCATCGCGTGGTCGAGGTTCTGGGCGAGCACAACACCTATCTGCGGATGGGCTGGGACAAGAGCGAGATGCATTTCGTCTGTCCGTGGCATGGCTGGGAATTCGACCTGCGCACCGGCGAGTGCGCGGCCGACCGGCGGTGGAAAATCCGCGGCTATCGCACTGAGCTGCGTGACGGCGAGTTGTATGTCCACGCCTGAAGAAATCACGCCAGAGGAAATCACGCCTGAGCAAATCGCGGGCGCTCTGGCGCTGGTCGCGGACCTGCCTGCCGACTGCGCGGTGTCGCAGGCGCAGTTCCAGGCGGCGTTCGCGGCGATGGTGCGCATGTTCGGCCGGCGTGCCGATGATGATCGCGCGCTGTTGCCGGTGGCCGGGCCCGATGCCTGCACCGCGACCGACGTGATGCTGACGGTCACCAGCCTGATGCGCGCGCTCAATCTGCAATTTTTCGAACTCGGCATGTGGCAGGCGCTGACCGCCCGCCATTGATGCCAATAAGGGAGGCTGCACCATGGACCTGCCGCTCAGCGACTACCGCACCCAGAGCGTGTCGGAATTCGACACCACCAAGCTGCTCGCCGCCGCGCGGCGGCAGGCGATCGCGCGCAAATACGACCAGTTTCCGATCGTCGATGTGGACGCGCATCATTACGAGATCGAGTCGCTTGGCGAGATCCTTGAATATTTCGAGGACCCGGTGCTGTATCAGATCGCCAAAAGCACCGCGTTGTCGAGCCAGAAGGGGGCGGGGTTCCTGGGCGGGTCGGTGGGCTACCAGGAGGTGGCCGGGCGGATCACGCGCTATCCGTTGCGCAAGCTGGAAAAGACCCCAGGGCCCGAGCATCGCGACGTGCAGCTGTCGCGGCGGTGGATGGACGCGATGGGGGTGGACCTGGCGGTGATGTTTCCCACCCCGATGCTGGGCCTGGGGATGCATCCGCAGCTGGAGGTCGAGGTGCAGCTCGCGCAGGCCTATAACCGTTGGCTGGTGGAGCGGGTGCTGCCGCAGGAGGACCGCATCCGCACGCTGATCTATCTGCCGTTCAACGACCCCGAGGCGAGCTATCGCACGGTGAAGGAATTCGCCGGGCGCAAGGGCGTGGTCGGCTTCACGGTCACCTCGGTGCGCAACAACCCGGTTTATCACAACGACTATATGAAAACCTATGCGCTGATCGAGGAGACCGGGCTGCCGATTTCGTTCCATGCCGGCATCAACTGGGGCGAGGAATCGATGGCGATGCTCAACCGGTTCATCTCGGTGCATGCGCTTGGTTTCGTGCTGTACAACCTGGTGCACATGACCAACTGGGTGATCAACGGCATTCCCGAGAAGTTCCCCAAGCTCAAGACCATCTGGATCGAATCCGGGCTCGCCTGGATTCCCTTCATGATGCAGCGGCTGGACCATGAATACATGATGCGCATGTCCGAGGCGCCGGCGCTGAAGCGGCTGCCGAGCTAATACATGCAGGAGATGTTCTATACCTCGCAGCCGATGGAGCGGCCGCGCGACATGTCCATCCTGGAGACCACCTTCAAGATGATCAAGGCGGAGACACAGCTTTTGTGGTCGTCGGACTATCCGCACTGGGATTTCGATCTGCCCGGCGTGATCTATGACCTGCCGTTCCTGTCCGAGACCGCCAAGCGCAACATCCTGGGCGGCAATGCGCTGAAGCTGTTCGGGATCGACAAGCTGGCGTCGCGCGCGGCCCCACCGATCGCGGCGCAATAGCCGCCAGATACCGGTTGCGCGCGCGCCGGCGCGGGGCCACGATGGCGGCTGGCCCGATGCGAGGGGGGAAACAATGATCCGTTGGTTCAGCGCCTGCGTGCTCGCCGCGCTGCTGTGGCTGCCCGCCGCGGCGCAGACTCTCAAGATCGCGATTCCGCAAAAAGGCAACTGGGACACCGGCTTTGTCGATTACGGCATCAGGCAGGGGTTCTTTCGCGAGGCCGGGCTCGATGTGCAGACGGTCTACACCCAGGGCGGCGCGCAGACGATCCAGGCGGTGATCTCGGGCAGCGTGGACATCGCCATGGGCACCGGCATCCTGGGCATCGTTGGCGCCTATTCCAAGGGCGCGCCGGTGCGGGTGATCTCGTCGGAGATGACCACCGCGAGCGATCTCTACTGGGTGGTCAAGGCCGACAGCCCGATCCATGATTTCAAGGAGCTTGCCGGCCACACCGTCAGCTATTCGGAGGCCGGATCGTCGTCCAACCTGGTGCTGCTGGCCATGCTGGCGCAGGCCGGGGTGTCGGCCAGCGCGCGGCCGGTGTCGGTGGGTGGGATTCCCAATTCGATCACGCAACTGATGTCGGGGCAGATCGACGCGGCCTGGACCGGCGTGCCGTTCAATCTGGTGTCGGTGCGCGATGGCACGCTGCGCATCATCGGACGGGGCAGGGATGCCAATATCTTCAAGGACGAGACGATCCGGGTGAATTTCACCACCAGCGCCGCGCTGGCGGCGAAGTCCGCCGCGTTCGACGTGTTCAACAAGGTCTATGTGAAAACCATCGCCTGGGCCTATGCCGATCCGCGCGGGGCGCAATATCTGGCCGAGGCGGCGAACGTGCCGCTGGATATTGCCAGGCAGACCATCACCGAGTTCGTGACCGAGCCCACCGTGCAGCCTTATGAGATGCACGGGATCGATCTGATCCTGGCGCAGGCGGCGGAATTCAAATTCACCGCGAAATTGCTGACACCGGCGGAGGTGGCGCCGCTGTTCAGCACAATGTTGCAAAAGCCGCGGTGAGCAATGCCGCGCGGTGGCGCGAGCGGGTGGTGCCGCCGCTCGTCGGGATCGGTGTGCTGCTGGCGCTGATTGGGCTGTGGCAGTATTTCGCTGATATCGGCGCGATCAATCGTTTTGTCGCGCCCGCGCCCGACGATATCGCGCGCGCGCTGCCCGAATTGTTCACCGAGGAAAATCTGCCCGCCTCCTTCGCGCAGAGCCTGGGCGAGACCCTGGCGGCCGGCGCGATCGCGGCCGCGATCGGCATTCCGGCGGGCTGGGCGCTGCATCGTCGCCGCATCGTCGGTTTCGCGTTCGAGGGCTGGGTGGCCAATCTGGCCGCGGCACCGCTGGTGCTGCTGTATCCGCTGTTTCTGGTGGTGTTCGGGCGCAATGCGGCGACCATCATCGCCATGGCGGTGGTCTCGGCGCTGCCGCCGGTGATCCTCAAGACCAAGGAGGGGCTCGATGGGGTGCGCCGCGCGTTGATCGATGTCGGGCGGGGGCTGCGGCTGTCGCCGCGCGCGCTGTTTTTGCGCATCCTGCTGCCCGCGGCGGCGCCGGTGATCGGCACCGGGCTGCGGCTGGGGCTGATCCTGGCGCTGATCAGCGTGGTGGGGATCGAGTATCTGATTCATTTCGGTGGCATGGGAGACCTGATCGCGGCGCTGGGCGATCGTTTCGAGGTGGCGCGCATGTTCGCCGCGATCGGCTTCGTGGTGCTGATCAGCGTGGGGTTTCATGCGCTGGGCGAGCAGGTGGAAAAATGGCTCACCCGCGTCTGATCACCGACCCGATCTGGCTGCTGCGGGTCGCCGCGGTGGTGGCGATTCTGCTGGCCTGGCAATCGGTGTTCTGGTCGGGGCTGCTGTATCGCGGGGTGGTGCCGTCGCTGTGGGCGATCGGGGGCGCGCTGATCGGGCTGCTGATGTCGGGGCAGTTCTACGGCAATCTCGCGGTCACCGCCTATGAGGTGGGTGGCGCGCTGCTGATCGGTGGCGGGCTGGGGCTGCTGGCCGGCATTGGCCTGGGTGCCAGCCGCTTCGCCTCGCGCGGCTTCGAGCCGTATGTGCATTACCTGGCGCCGACGCCCAAGATCGTGTTTCTGCCGGTGCTGCTGGTGGCGTTCGGCACCGGGCCGCACAGCAAGCTGGCGCTGGGCGCGGTGTCGGCGTTTTTCCCGATGGCGCTGACCATGGCCGCGGGCGTGCGCGGGATCGATCCGGTGCTGCTGCGGGTGGGGCGTTCGTTGCGGCTGCGCCGGGTGCAGATGCTGCGGTTGATCTATCTGCCGGCGCTGGTGCGCCCGGTGGCGGTGGGGCTGCGGCTGGCCTTCGGGCTGGCGATGGTCGGCGCGCTGCTGGCGGAGATTTCGCTGTCCAATGCGGGGCTGGGCTATATCGCCGCGCAGGATTACGGGCATTTCCAGACGGCGGAGATGTATGCCGTGCTGATCATGATCTTTGCGCTCGCCGCGGCCGGCAATGCGGTGATCGGGCGGGTGGTGCGCACCGCCGGGCCGGCACGATGAGCGAGGGGGCGATGAGCGAGGGGGTGGGCAAGCTGTTGTCGCTCGATCGCGTCTGCAAGTTTTTCGACACGCCCGATGGCCGCATCGCCGCGGTGGACCATGTTTCCTTCGATGTCGCTGAGGGCGAGTTCGTGTCGATCATCGGCCCGTCGGGCTGCGGCAAATCCACCGTGTTCAACATTCTGGGCGGGCTTGCCGCGCTCAGCTCGGGGCAGGTGCGCATCGGTGGCGAGATGATCACCGGCCCGCATCCGGCCGTGGGCATGGTGTTCCAGGAGGAGAGCACGTTTCCATGGCGAAACGTGTTGGACAATGTCGCGTTCCCGCTGGAGGTCGCGGGCATGGGAAAGGCGGAGCGTGCCGCGCGGGCGGCCCATTTCGTCGATCTGGTCGGGCTGCATGGGTTTGAGCGGCGGTTTCCCG